>JAILMQ010000001.1 GCA_024692605.1 Eubacterium sp. | reverse complement strand
CTTTGAATATCTGAGACATTTGCTCTTCTTACAGTTCCCATATCAGTTAACCACCCAAGGCAGTTGATACCTTGCCCTTACCTTATTAATACTATCATTCGCTTTCGACATTTTTTACTATAACATATTTTAAATACTCTTAACACAAAAAAGAGGATGTCATCGGAACCACCTTATACCATATGAAAGATCAGTCCCAGGATTATTGCACCCATAATGAATACCACGGGTAAAAGAGGATTCTTTTTATCTTCTTTTTTCATCTGAGAATTCCTGCATAAGATTGCGACCTCGGTTCCAACAAATGCCCAGAAGGAAAGCATAAGAATATTCTCAAGGAACACCAGAATACCTGCTTTCTCATAATCAAGAAATGCAAAAGGAACTTTGAAAAACAGATAACTGAACATACCATTCTTTAAGAACATCAACATACCGGCACTTGCGATAAGACAGAACAAAATCGATAAGACCATTCGCAGTTTGTCTGCAAGCTTTGTTTTTGCAAACATTACCGGAATATGCATTCCCAGATGCAGTCCCATGAGTACAAATGCCCAGTGCGACATAGACAGATGCATCCTCCTGGCAAAAGAAACCTTCGTCATTCCATACAGAAATGGAACTGCATGGCCACTCATAGACATACCGCAAAAAGCTGTCATTGCAAAAGCTAAAAGAAGCGTTATGTTTAACACAGTAGTAATGATACGATATGAATTATAATTCCCTTTGAATATTGCGCCATACCATTTTCTGTTAAGAATCTGATGAACAATCACGAGGACAGTCATGCCTATTCCAATCCATTCATGCAATACTTCTCCCGTTATCTGATAAGCCATCAGACATAATAAGAGGAGGGTCATACAGGCATCCACTATTCTTTTAATCATTGTGTTATCTTTTCCCTGCATATAACTACCCTCCGTTCCTTTTCTTTTACTTTATTCCTTCTATCCAGGATCTGATATCGTCTTCAGAAGCACCGCCTCCAAACCTCTGTCCTTCCAGCCAATTTCCACTTCCTGCATTATCTGCAAGATTCTGTCCACTCCTGCCTATTCCTGCGATCTTTTCCGCAACACCCTTTGTAGTTCCGGTTGCAGAGAAATATACGACAAGAATTTCTCTTCATTTTGGATATGCCTCCTATTTCAGTTTTTCGTAGTCTTCATCTGATACAGCTTCCAGCCATTCGTTGCTCGTTTCTTCCCCGGCAACTTCGATTGCCAGATGTGAGAACCATGAATCTGGCGCTGCTCCGTGCCAGTGTTTTACTTCAGCAGGAATATTTATCACTTTGCCTGGAGTCATCTCAATTGCTTCTTTTCCCAATTCCTGGTAATAACCTCTTCCTCCGATGCAAAGCAGCATCTGACCGCCGCCACTCTTTGCATGATGGATATGCCAATTATTTCTACATCCAGGTTCAAAGGTCACATTATATACCGGAACCTGTTCTAAAGAAACAGGAGCAAGGAAACTTTGTCCCACAAAGAACTCTCCATAAGGATTCTCTTCACCTATAGGAAAACAGATTGTATTCTGATATCTGTCTTTTTCTGTCAGTTCAGGTACTTCTTCATTCCATACTTCCTTTGCAAGACGGAATACCGCCCATCCCTTCGGCCATCCTACATACATGGTAGCATGGGTAATGATTGCTGCGATTTCTTCCTTTGTAACCCCATGAGCCTTCGCATTCTGAAGATGATAGGACAGTGAAGAATCAGTGATACCGGAAGCCATAAGTGAAACTACAGTAATGATACATTTAGTCTTCACATCAATAGCTTCTTCATTCCATACTTCACCAAAGAGCACATCATCATTTAAATGTGCAAACATGGGTGCAAACTCACCCAGTTGATTTCTTCCTGCTGTCTGTACGATTTTCTCTGCCATATTTACTTTTCTCCTCCTATTATTTTCTGTGCTCCGGTTGTCCATACATGCTTCTTTGATGCATCAGTTCTTTTATTCTGTGCCATAACTCCCGCAAGTGAATGAGGTACATATGGTTCTTCAAGATATGCAAGTTCCTCATCCGCAAGATCCAGATCTACCGCTTTGGCAGCACCTTCAATATGATGAAGCTTAGTTGCACCAACTACTGGTGATGTAACCTTTGTGAGGAGCCACGCCAGGGATACCTCCGTCATGGTTACACCATGTTTCTCGGCAAGTTCTGCTACACGGTCTATGATTACAGCATCCGTCTCAGCTGTAGCATCATACTTAAACTTAGCGTATTTATCTTCTGCCGCACGCTTTGTATCACCCTCTCCCGGCTTTCTGGAAAGCCTTCCACTTGCTAATGCACTGTAAGGGGTGAGTGCGATATTTTCTTCCTCACAATATGGAACCATCTCACGCTCTTCTTCACGGAAAATCAGATTGTAATGTCCCTGAATGGAAACAAACTTTGCAAAGCCTTCTTTTTCTGCCAGTGCATTGGCCTTTGCAATCTGCCATGCAAAGCAGTTTGAAATTCCAATATACCTTGCCTTACCCGCTCTCACGATGCGATTTAAGCCATCCATGATATCGTAAATATCTGTATTCCAATCCCACATGTGATAAATATACAGATCCACATAGTCCATTCCAAGATTTTGAAGGCTTGTATTTACCATATTTTCTATATGCTGCTGACCTGTGATTCCGTCTGCAATCTCTTCAGGTGTTCTCGGAAGGAATTTAGTTGCTACAACTACATCCTCGCGTTTTGCAAAATCTCTGAGGGCCCGCCCAACATACTGCTCACTGGTTCCACTCTGGTAAGCGATTGCAGTGTCATAAAAATTCACTCCAAGGTCCAGACCTCTTTTTATAATCTCTCTGGAATGCTCTTCATCCATTGTCCAGCTGTGCTGCCCTTTTGTTGCATCACCAAATCCCATACACCCCATACAGATACGGGATACATTTAATTCTGAGTTACCTAGTCTTGTATATTTCATTGCCACACGCTCTCCTGTTTATATTAATTTATCAAGCCATTTTCTAATTACTTTTTCATCCGGGCGGTTAATCTGTACGCCCTTTTCCCATTTCACACCGCCTTTTACATTCTTATGAAGTTCCTCATCACTTCTACCTACTCCGCTTCCTCCGGATGTACAGAAAGGAATAATAGTCTTTCCGCTGAAATCATAGCTTTCAAGGAAGGTCTCAATAACCCTCGGAGCTACTCCCCACCAAATTGGAAATCCAACGATCACTATATCGTAGGAAGCCATGTCTGATACTGCCCCCGCAATCTCAGGTCTCGCAGAAGGGTCATTCATCTCAACACTGCTTCTGCTCTTCTTATTCATCCAGTTAAGGTCATCTTTTGTATATATTTCCTTTGGAACAATTTCAAAGAAATCTGCACCTGCAATACGGGCAATCTCTTCTCCTACTCTTTTTGTTACACCACTAGCTGAAAATACAGCTACTAATACCTTTCCTTCCATTTTATTCCTCCTTAAATGTATTATTTTGTATTATTCCGCCTCGCTTTATAAAAGCTTCAGCAGACAATTATTTGTTATCTCATATATAGACTGATATACAAAGTCCACATTTGCTTCTTTCATAGCTTCCCTCTGCTTACCTGTTACGGCAGTGTAAGGATATATTCCAAACATAAACGGGAAGAATACATATATAAAATCCTGAATCTGCTGAACCGATTTCTCCGGACAGAACTTTGTGAGTATCCTGCACACATTTTTTATTGACTCACCATAAGCCACCTTGAAGGATATAAGTAGTTCAGTTCTGCTATTGGCCTCCATATCATAATTATTCATGGCCAGAAGTTTTAAAAGCTGCTGTCTGTTTGCAATGGATGTCGCCAGTTTATCTGCAATCTGTTCTTTTTCAAGCTTTTCATTTTCCTGAAGAATAGAATTAAGTTCTTCATTCCAGCGAATATACTCCCTTTCAAAAAGAGCCAGGAATATTTCCTCTTTTGTCTGGTAATAGTTATAAATGGTTGGTCTTGAAAAAGATGTTTCATTTCCTATCTCTTTAAGAGTAATATCCTTGAAGCTCATAGTCTGATACAGTTTTTCACAGGCGCTTATGATTTCTTCTTTTCTTGCTGCGGTTCTTTCCGGTGATCCTTTTGGCATATCCTTCCTCCATATAATTCATTTTGACATCGTGTCAATTTAAATTATAACTATATTCTGACACCGTGTCAATGTATTTTTTATAAAAATTGCGGTTACAAGATTTTTTCTCGGGTATCCAAAGTTTTTTAGGGTCTGAGTTTTTTAGGGACAAACTTTAGGGGCAATCAGTAGGGGCAAACTTAGGGGCTGGTTTTAGGGTATAACTTTAGGGTTTGCGATGATATATTCATAGATTCCAAAAAGAGAAGGCACTTCATAAAGAAGTAATCCTTCTCTTTTTCGTTAGAAGAAGGGCATTTTCATTGCCCCTCCTTACCTCT
>JAILMQ010000243.1 GCA_024692605.1 Eubacterium sp. | reverse complement strand
CATCATATACATTTAAGGTGAAGGATCCACTTGATGGGAAGGTGGACATTTTACCGAAATCGAACACAATCTTTTTATCACTATAAACCTCGGCCGGGTATTCCTGGGTCCATGTTGTGCCATTCCAGGCTACTATTTCCGCTCTGACCGTCGTAGTCCTATCCCCCTCCATTCCAGCCAAAGGTCCGCCTGTTATAGTAAAACTAGTCTCCAGGTAATTCGCCTTAGTTATATAAATCTTACTTGCTCTCCACTTGCATATTTCAAGAACCATCGTATCAATTCCAGCATAACCATCCCTGTTCAGGTCAAACAAATAATATCTTGTATTTTCGTCAGGATCATTAATTGTCTGCTTGCAATATAAGTATTTCGCTTCAGCCACTTTATCCTTAGAATCTTTATAATCATCTATTTTTTTCAAAACATCTACGCACTCAACATAGTCTCCAGCTTCAAAGGCCTTCATACCTCTTCTATATTCAATCTCGTCATTGATATATGACATATCCTCACCGGACTGAGTTTCCAGAGCAGCAGCTATTAAGCGAACTTTATTATAATCTTCAGAATCAAAACAAGCATCCATCTCATTAGTTAAAGACTCATAAAATGTATCGTAGGCTTCTCCTTTATCTACTCCATTGCTCTTCAAAACCTTGGCAGCATCAAAAACGGCCACCGCATTTGTGGTGGAACTGTTGCTTTCGTATTTAGCCAGTGCCTTCTCATAGTCAGCAATGAGGCCATCCTTTACAGTCTCAACCCGGCATGTCTCATAAAGCGTTTTAACATCCTTATAATCCCTGCCACAGATATCAAACTTCTTCATGGCTGTTTCGTAGTCCTCTGACTGCATGGCTGCAACGCCTTCTTTATACGCCGGCTCATTCACATATATGTCATGATAGTAATATTTATTAAATATATAGCCTGCTGTAAGCAGTATTATAGCCACGCAAAGTATAGGGACTGCTATCTTGAATGCAAGCGAATGGACTACTTTTTTTGCAGCATTCTTACTTCTTGTAGATGCAGGAATGGCAGGATCCCAGAGTTTATCAATGAGGAATCTCATCTGAGAAATCGAATTATATCTCAGTTCAGGCTGAAGCTTGGTTGCTTTTGCAGCTATCCTCATAGCCTGTGGTGATTCCGGCATGACACGTTGTATAAGCTTTCCGAATCCATATATATCTGTTCTTTCATCAGACTGAGCAAAACCATACTGCTCTGGTGCAGCAGAACCCTGGGTACCGATCAGCACGGTATCCTTTTCTTTTCCTCTGATGTATTGTTTCGCCGCATCATAATCAATGATCTTGACACTACCGTCATCCGCGACCATTACATTTGACGCCTTGATGTCCCTGTGAATTATCGGAGGCGTTGACGCGTGAAGGAAGATCAAACCATCGCAGATTGCAAGCAGAATCCTCTTCTTCTCTTCGAAGCTAAGGGGATTACCCCTGTAATCCTTCTCCGAATCCAGCAATTCGTCGAGAGTTGTTCCCTGAATCATCTCCTCGATGACAACAAGTTTCCCTTCTTCCTTCCAGAAAACCTTGATGCCCGGAATCGCCTTGTTCGGATGATTCTTCAGATACCTATAAACCGGGACACTAAAAACAGAGAGGACCTTCTTGTAATAAAGCCTCTCCGTTGTCGGATCCATGACAATACTCTTGCCATCCTTTAGTTGTTTGATCTCGGTGTATAGAGCACCCTCAACGATAGCATCTAAGTCTGACATCTATGCCGCTTCCTTCTCTTCTTGGCTTCGAACTTTAGCGATTTATCATACAGCTTTATCATACCATATTTTGGGACGCAGGGCGGGATTTATTGTATATTAATGGAATCGGAATAATTACGAATAAAGTGCCGGGAGCTTATTACATCAGATGCGATAAGTCCCGGCAGGAATCAGATTATCATTTTACGCTTGTAACTTTACCTTTCTTTATTGTGTACGTCTTTCCACCACTCTTGTATGTTCCACTATATGTGCTTTGGAATTTACCATTCTTTACATAGTACTGAGCTTTTACTCCGTTAATGGTTCCTGTCTTGATTCCTGTTACTGTCTTGTCTATATCTCCCTTTTTAAAGTACATTATAGAACTACCAGTTTTTCCGAAACCAGTATA
>JAILMQ010000222.1 GCA_024692605.1 Eubacterium sp. | reverse complement strand
GTCTGACCGTTCAGCATACCTGTATGGAAAGATAAATGTCTAAACTGCCGGAGAACCAGTTCCATTCTTGTGTATGAACAGTTCTCCGGTTTTTCATATAGCATGTCATCTGTAAGCGAATCTATATAATTCAAAGTCTTTTCTTCTATCTGATCCAGATAATTCAGAAGATCCTCGTCGGAAAGTACGACACTGGTTGGATTATCCGGGTTATCCATTCCTTCTTCGTGGAAAGAAGGTTCGTCATATACAAAAGGATTTATAAACCATTTATCTGCAGAATGAAGAGCGTGGTATGCCCATCTCCAGCAAGGGGCACCGCAGCACAGTGCATTTCTGTCATATGTCTGTATTGAAGTACGGATATTTAAAAAGTTTGGTTTTACAGTTTCTTTGATTATCATACATAATTCGTTCATTTTATAATCCTCCCGATTTTATTGTAGTTGCGTTAACATTGATTTAAATGTATAATAGCATCAAACTTTATATTAGTAAATTTGAAATAAATGATAGATATATTCAATAAAATTGAAAGGGTTAGTTATGACTATTACACAGTTAAATACATTTTTGGAAATAGCGAAGCAGGACAGTTTTTCTGCTGCAGCAAATAATCTTGGTTATGCGCAGTCTACTGTAACGATGCAGATCAAGCAGCTAGAGGATGAACTGGGATGTCCACTTTTTGAGAGACTTGGAAAAACTATTACACTTACATCAGCAGGAGAAAAGCTTGTCAGTTATGCAGAGAGAATTCTGCAACTTGAGCGGGAGATACATTTAGAGGTTTCAGATGAAGAAAATACCTCAGGAGTATTAAAACTGGGGGTATCTGAAACCTTATGCATAAGCCGTCTCCCAAAAGTTTTGATGGAATACAAAAAGAGCTTTCCACAGATGGAAATAAGAATACAGTTTATTAATCATGAGGATATCGCCCCACGGCTTTCAAGTGGAGAATTGGATATGGTTTATACACTTAATCCCCTCATAGAAGATGATTCGGTAAGTGTTATATTCAAGAAAAAAGAAACTTTGGGTTTCTACGCTTCACCTGACTTTTCCATGGTAAAAAGCAGGATAAGTGAGTCGGATCTGGAGGGAGTTCCTCTTCTTCTGACCGGTCATGATTGTAATTTCAGACATATACTTGTTGCTGATCTTTCAGAATGTGGAATTACTCCACAGATCGAAGTAGAAACTAGCAGCAAGGAAGTATTAAAGCAGTTTGCAAGGAATGGACACGGTATTACATTTATACCGGATATGGCTGCTGAAAAGGAGGTTATTGAGGGAACACTGAAAAGACTTACTTGGAAAGGAAAGGATTTTCGTATATACTCACAGGTGATTGTTCATAAGGACAAGCATTTGAATAAGGCTATAAGCGGTCTGATCCAGCTAATAAAGACTGATGGTGTCTAATATGATAGATGAAACTACAAACAATAATAATAAAGATAAACTAAATAAGAAAAGCATTTTAACTAGTGTGGTGTTTGTAACGCTAGGTGCTTTGGTTTCGTGTCTTCTGTGGGGAAGTGCATACCCGATGATCAAGCTCGGATATAGGGAGTTTAAGATCACTTCGGATATGATGACTTCTCAGATACTGTTTGCCGGCATAAGGTTTACACTGGCCGGAATTCTGGCAGTGCTGTTGGGAAGTGTGATCAGGAGGAAGGTGCTTCTTCCAAAGAAAAGCAGTATTCCGATGATTTTAAAACTTTCAATGTTTCAGACTGTTGGTCAGTATTTTTTCTTTTATGTAGGACTTGCTCATACTACCGGAGTCAGAGCTTCTATAGTTCAAGGAACAAATGTATTTGTTGTTCTGGTTGTGGCGAGCTTGATATTCAGACAGGAGAAGCTGTCATTTGCCAAGACTTTCGGATGTGTTATAGGCTTTCTTGGAGTAGTACTGATTAACCTTGCTGATGGAGGATTTGGAGAGGGGAATATTATACTTGGCGATCTCTTCATATTCCTTTCGACAGTTGCATATGCATTTTCTTCCGTACTGTTGAAGGAATATACTAAAAAGGAAGATCCGGTGATTTTAAGTGGTTACCAGTTTATCGCCGGTGGCATGATAATGACATTTGCAGGACTTTTAATGGGTGGACGCCTTGAGACAGTAACTACACGTGGTGTCATAGATATAGTTTATCTTGCTTTTGTTTCTGCAGTTGCATATTCGGTATGGGGAATACTCATGAAACATAACCCGGTTTCGAGAGTTTCTGTCTATGGTTTCTTAACCCCGATATTTGGAGTTATCATGTCGATAATACTTCTGAAGGAAGGTGCTGGATTTGGGCTGTTACATTTGACTGCACTGGTTCTGGTATGTGTAGGAATAATTATAGTTAATTTGGATAATAACGATAAAAAGTATGTCGATAGAAATTGATAACTGTATCATGGGAGGTAAGATATGGATACTGGAGAACTTCTTGAGAAATTAAAGGATCTGGCAATTGCAGATGAGAACCTGAGAAAAAGACTACTTGCCACTAAGGGTTCGGAGACGGCGCTTGCTGATTTTTGCAAGATTAGTACAGAAGTAGGTGTTCCACTTAGTAAGATGGATATGATTGAGTTTGGTGAATCTTCTTATGCTGCTATGCGAAGGAGTACAAATGGTGGTGGTGAGAATGCTCCACTTCTTCAGTGGGAAGACGATGCTTATGAAATGTTTATGATGGAACTTGAGATGATAACAGGAGATAACATAACACTTATTGGTATGCCGGCATCGGGAAAGAGTACTGTAGGTGTAATACTCGCAAAAATACTTGGAATGAGTTTTATAGACACTGATCTGGTGATTCAGCAAAAGGAAAATGCACTTCTATGTGACATTATAAATGATCGTGGTGTAGATGGATTTCTTGAAGCTGAGGAAAGGGCAGTATTATCAATCAATCCGGCCAATACTGTGATTGCAACCGGTGGTAGTGTGGTATATAGTGAAGCGGGTATGAAGCATCTGAAGCGTCTTGGAAAGATAGTTTACTTAAAGGTCGATAAGGATGATTTATTCAGACGTCTTCATAACATTAAACAGAGAGGTGTAGTACTTCAGCCGGGAGAAACTCTGGATGAAATGTATGATAGCCGTAGTGTGTTATATGAAAAGTATGCAGACTATACTGTTGATGAAACAAATGCATCAGTTGAGGATACGGTGGAGATGATACAAAAAAAATATAGTTGACAAGATAACACTGTTATGTATATAATTCTAAAAGCACATAACAGTGTTATCTATTTTTGGATTAGTAACTCATTTGTGGGTGTATGTCGCGGAGTGTGATTATGGAAAATGAAAAGGAAACAAAAAAGAAGCTTCTGGAATGTGCTATGAAGGAGTTTTCCGAAAAGGGATATATGAAGGCTTCGTTAAGAAATATATGCAAGGAAGCCGGTGTTACTACAGGAGCACTTTACTTTTTCTTCAAGGATAAGGAAGATCTTTTTGGAAATCTCGTTGCGGAAACTTTATATGGACTAGATACTATAATAGAAAATCATTTTATTGAAGAAACTACAGCAACTAAGGCACTTGCCGGCGGCGATATGAGTGTGGCAGCACTTGCTGCAGCTCAGGGATTTGATGATGATATGGAAATAGCCAGAGGAGTTATTCGCTATCTTTTTAAACATAAAGAAATAATAGATCTGCTCCTTACAAAGTCTCAGGGGTCCTGCTACGAAAATCTTCCGGACCAAATGGTTTCTAAAGTAGAAGAGCATTACACAAGTATGTATGTTGCAATGAAGGGGTATAAGTCGAAAAGGAAATTAACTAAAGAGGATAAGTTTATCATTCATTGGATGTCTCATGATCAGATAGATATATTTATTCATATAGCTACTCATTGTAAGAATGTCAATGAAGGTGAAAAACAGATGAAGAATATGATGGCCTATATGATAGGTGGCTGGTATGGAGTAATAAATAATAAGTATTAATATTTTGATGAGTTAAAAGGCTTGGAATAATCCAAGCCTAAAAATAGCATAAATACATAACGATGTTATGTGAACATATCTGCATATAAAATAGGAGGAAGAAAAATGTTTGTTGAAGTATCCAACATCAAGAAAAGCTACGGAGAAGGAGGAAGCTATGTACAGGTTCTGAAGGGTGTATCTGTAGGGGTGGAAAAAGGAGAGATGTGTGTAATCCAGGGAACTTCAGGTTCTGGAAAATCTACACTTCTTAACTGTATAGGTGGACTGGATGTGGTGGATAGCGGTTCCATAAAAATAGATGGCAAAGAAATAGTTGGTCTAAAAGGAGAGAAGCTGTCTGATTACAGAAGAGCCACTCATGGATTTATCTTTCAGTTCTATAATCTGATTCCTAACCTTACAGTAAGAGAGAATATTCAGGTGTGTGAATATCTGACTAAAGATCCACTGGATATGAATGAACTGTTGGAAGTGCTTGGACTTACAGAACATCAGAATAAATTCCCTTCTCAGCTTTCCGGTGGTCAGCAACAGAGATGTGCCATAGCAAGAGCACTTATAAAGAATCCAAAGCTTCTTCTATGCGATGAACCAACGGGAGCTCTTGATTCAAAGACTTCAAGAGATATTCTGGTTCTTATGGAAAAGATTAACAGGAAGTATGGAACCACGATGCTTATAGTAACTCACAATAATTCCATCAAGAATATGGTTGATCATGTAATCTATATAAAAGACGGAGAGATTTCAAAGAATTATATAAATGAGACTAAAGTTCCGGCTTCAGAATTGGAGGATCTGTAAGATGCAGAAAGTACTTAGAAAAAGAGTATTAAGGGATTTAAAGAAGAACTTCTTCCGATATTTCGCCCTGGGTCTTATGATTGCCATGGGAATCTTCCTGGTTGTTACCATAGTCGGTTCAGGTGAGACCCTGACGAAGGGAACAGAGGATATGGCTGCGGAAACAAATCTTGAAGATGGTGAGTTCGAGGTTTTCGTTCCACTAAGCAAGAATGATAAGAATCATATTGAGGAAATGGGAATCGATATAGAGGAACATTTCTACTATGATTACAAAAAAGATGATGAGAGTACTTTAAGAATTTTCAAGGTCCGTGAATCTATAGATAAGATTCATTATATCGATGGTAAAGAACCTTCAGATAAGAATGAAATAGTCATTGAAAAAAGATATGCCGAAGAGCATGACCTAAGTGTAGGAGATTTATTTGAACTGGCAGGAAAGAAATATACGGTATCAGGAATAGGTGTTGTATCTGACTACGATGGACCGTTTAAAGAGATTTCAGATACATCCTGCAACTCTGTAACATTTGGTCTTGCATTTATAAATGATGAGGCATATGAGGACTTCAAGTTATCAGGTAAGGTACAGAAAACCGAGGATTATCTATATGCTTATAAGCTTGGAAATGATAAGACAGATGCCGATCTGAAGGATTACCTTAAGGATATCAAAATTGATGCATCTGAAGTGGATGATGAATTGTTCCAGGAATACTGGGATAGAACAGGTGGAGTTTCTGATGATCTACGGGATGCCGTGAAGGAATTACGTGATGCGACAGAAGATGTTAGAGATGGTCTGGATGAGTTGTCAGATAATAATGATGATATAAATGATGCTACAGCAGAGCTATTCGATGCGTATCTTGAAGAGACTACGAATGCCCTTAAGAAAAATGGCATAAATGTAGAACTTACGGAAGAAAACTATGAAAGTGAACTTGATAAATTAATAGATGCAAGTCCAAGTGCTTTTATGAGGTTAACCCTTGAAGATACAAAAAAACAGCTTTCTGAAATGAAGGAGTATAAAGATGGGCTTTCAGATTATACAGATGGTGTAGATGAACTCCATGATGGTCTAAATGACATGGCTGATGGTGTGGCTGATATGGATGAATCTGTAGAGGATGCATTGGAGGAATTTGATTTTGGATTGTCGAATCTGACCATGTTTTTAAAGTATACGGATAATCCAAGAATCTATGCGACAAAGAATGACAAGATTGTTGATATAGAGGTGGGAATCATCGCAGGAGTTGTCATCTTCATACTTCTTGCCTATGTGATTTCAGTATTCGTAGTTCATTCCATAGAAAGCGAGAGCAGCATCATAGGAACGCTTTATTCCATGGGTGTTACGAAGAATGATTTATTGACACATTATATAACACTTCCGGTTGTTGTTACATTTATCGCCGGACTTGTGGGAGCACTGGTTGCGTCAACAGGTGTACTGGCACCTACCATTGCCGAAAGTTCATATGTATATTTTTCCATACCTGTTTTTGAGTTCCATATACCATTATATTTATGGATATATTCAGTGGCAGTGCCACCGATCATTGCAGTGATCGTAAATGTACTTGTTATCAGAAGTAAACTAAACAGAACTGCACTTTCACTTATAAGAAATGAAACAAAGCAGAAGCAGACAAGTAAGGTTAATCTTAAGGGAATGAACTTTGTTGCTGCCTTCAGGATAAGACAGATGCTTCGAGAGATGCGTTCCTCTCTTGCAGTAGTTTTGGGTATGTTCCTTTCGCTGCTGGTATTCATGATGGCAGTTAACTGTTTTGTTCTTTGTACGAATATTGCAAAAGACTATGAAGAAGATACAAAGTTTGAATATATGTATAATCTGAAATATCCTGAAGAGGATGTGCCGGAAGATGGCGAGGAGGCTTATGCATATACCTGCAAAGCGAAAACTATGGGCTTTAACTTTGATGTTACAATACTTGGAATAGCTGAGGATAATCCTTACTTCGATGTTGATCCGGGAAACAGCAGGATGGATGTGGTAGTATCGTCTTCCTTCGCAGAAAAGTTTGGACTTAAGAATGGTGAAGAGTTTGTTGTGACCGATGATGACAAGGAGCTTAAGTATGCATTTTCTGTAAAGGATATAACTGACTATTCAACAGGATACTATATCTTTATGGATATAAATGAGATGCGTGATATGATGGGTGAGTCAGATGATTATTATAATGTTGTATTCTCAGATAAGGAATTGAATATTGATCCGGGCAGAGTTTATTCTGTTACATCAAGAGAGGATATAGTTAAGGGTTCATCAGTCTTTACAAGTCTTATGATGCCGATGATATATGTGCTTACATTTGCTTCAACAATTATATTCTGTGTAGTATTGTATCTTATGATGAAAGTAATGATAGACAGGAGTGCTTACAACATATCACTCATAAAGGTATTTGGTTATAAACGAAAGGAGATTAGAAAACTTTATCTGGATGGCAATTTTTATATAATTGCTATTGGAGCGCTTATATGTCTGCCTCTTTCAAAGGTCATTATGAATAAGATGTTCCCATTTATGATAAAAAATGTAGCTTGTGGCCTTAATGTTAAAACACCGGTTATTTTCTTTGTTGTAACTTATATAGTAATTCTGTTATTATACTTCATGATAAATACTATTCTCGTTAGTCGACTTAACAAGTTTACGCCTGCGGAGGTTCTGAAGAATAGGGAATAGTAATCTTCTGAGGGTAAAAAAGGATGATAAGAATATGAACTGGGAAGCGGATTTTTTACTTTATCTACAAAATAATGTCAGAACTGAGTTCTTAAATTATATTATGAGATTTTTCTCATTTTTGGGAGACTTTGGATGGCTTTGTATAGTGCTTTGTATAGTACTTATTGCAGTGAAGAAAACAAGACCCATAGGAATTATAGCAGCGGTTGGACTTGTTGGAAGTTTACTTGCAGTCAACCTGGGTATAAAACCCTTTGTTCATAGACCAAGACCATATACAACTATAGATGGATTGATACTTATTACAAGGAAACCGCTTGATTCCAGTTTTCCGTCAGGTCACACCAGTGCGGCATTCGTTGTGTCATGTGCCATAACGTGGTGTCTATCTCGAAAGAAAAAATGGATTGGAATTATTCTGATCATCATAGCATCTTTAATTGCATTTTCCAGATTATATGTTGGAGTTCATTATCCAACAGATGTTCTGGCAGGAATCCTTTTGGGAGTTGGTATCAGTATAGTGACATACTTAGCTTTACGAAAAAAAGTATTATTAAAAGAATCCGAGTTAAAGGTATGATTAAAAAGGAGTGGTACATTCGTTGAGAATGTGCCACTATTTTTTTTTGAGAATGTGCCACTATTTTTTTCTTGAAATAAATCTATTTGTATGATATAACATAGGAGTTAGATAAATCTAATTATAAATAGTCATATATAACTATATGAAATTTTTAATGAGGCATATTATGTCAGATGAAATGATTGTTGAGTTTTGTTCACCTACACTTGCGGGAATCAAGACGGGTAATCTGTTCTCATGTGAATACTTAGATTATAAGCATCTTGTGAAGGATTTGAGAAGGATTAATAGTATTCTATTAAAAAAGGGGATCAAAGCTATACCAATAAGGTGTCTTAATCACAGAGCGCTCATTTATTTATTTCGACCATCCTTCCTGGAAAAAGATCTCTGTGATAAGGATACCGCCTTATTACTCATACAACTTGGATACAACGTGGACAATATGAGTGACTGTGTTAAATGTTTGTGTGAGAAAACAATGTCGATTAAATCAAGTAAGGATTTTCCTCATGAAATTGGACTCTTTTTGGGTTATCCCTATGAGGATGTGAAGGGATTTATTGATCATAAAGGTGAATGTTCAAAATGTATCGGATGCTGGAAGGTGTATGGTGATGTTACACGGGCAGAAGATACATTTGACAGATATAAGAAGTGCACCAGCGATTATGTATCAAGGTTTAAGGAGGGTATGACTCTTGATCAGCTCGCAGTGTGCTCATAACTACTCCGAATTTCTCGGAGAATAAATAATATATAAGGGCTTGTCCCTGGAAAGGAATCAATATGAGTAAAGTAGCAGTAGTTTTTTGGAGTGCCACAGGTAATACTGAGGCAATGGCAAATGCAGTGGCGGACGGAGCTAAGGCAAAGGGAGCGGAGGTTACAGTTCTTGGAGCCGGCGAATTCTCAGCTGATAAGGTTTCTGAGTTTGATGCAATTGCTTTTGGTTGTCCTGCAATGGGAGCGGAGGTTCTTGAAGAGACAGAGTTTGAGCCTATGTTTGCTTCTGTTGAAACATCCCTCGGAGGAAAGAAGATTGGTATCTTCGGTTCCTATGGCTGGGGAGACGGTCAGTGGATGAGAGATTGGAAAGATAGATGTGACAGTGCAGGTGCAACACTTGTTAATGATGGTGTTATGGCTAACAATGCACCTGATGATGCTGCTCTTGAAGAATGCAAAGATCTTGGAGCATCACTTGCATAACTGATAGACCTTGTACATTAGTACCGGGTTTCAATGGGGTGAGTAAGTCATATGGTCTTTCTTATAATCTTGTGGTAGGGATAAATAAAGCTTTTGCTATAAACTTCTCATCCCATTTTTTTACAATTTGTTTTTAATAAAATTAGTATAATTCAGATTAACGACCAGGAAGGAGATAAAAATGTATCTGGAAATTGAAAAGGTGGTAGGTAGAGAAATACTTGATTCAAGAGGAAACCCTACAGTAGAGGCTGAAGTCTATCTTATTGATGGCACAGTTGGTAGAGGAACTGCACCAAGTGGTGCTTCAACCGGAGAGTTTGAAGCTCTTGAACTTCGTGACGGAGATAAGAATCGTTATCTTGGAAAGGGTGTTCAGAAAGCTGTTGAAAATATAAACACAACAATCAATGATGTTCTTGTAGGTATGGATGCATCTGATACATATGCAGTGGATGCAGCTATGATCAAGGCAGATGGAACAAAAGATAAATCCAATCTTGGGGCAAATGCAATACTTGCAGTATCTATAGCAGCTGCACGTGCTGCAGCAATAGCTCTTGATATCCCTCTTTATAGGTTTCTCGGTGGTGTACAAGGGAATAAGTTACCTGTACCTATGATGAATATTCTAAATGGTGGAGCTCATGCTGACAGTGCAGTAGACACACAGGAGTTCATGATCATGCCGGTTGGTGCTCCATCCTTTAAGGAAGCTCTTAGATGGTGTGCAGAAGTATTCCATAAGCTGAGAAGTCTTATCAAGGATATGGGAGACGTTACAGCTGTAGGGGATGAAGGTGGATTTGCTCCTAACCAGTTGAAGAGTGATGAAGAGGCTATCGAAAAGATTCTTGAGGCTATTAAGGCGGCAGGTTTCGAACCCGGAAAAGATTTCATGATTGCAATGGATGCAGCATCTTCTGAGTGGAAGAGTGAGAAGGGCAAGGGCTTCTATAAGCAGCCTAAGTCAGGAAAAGAATTTACTTCTGATGAGCTTATAGCTCACTGGGAGGCTCTTGTAGACAAGTATCCTATAATATCTATCGAAGATGGACTTGATGAAGATGACTGGGAAGGCTGGCAGAGAATGACTGAAAAAATCGGCAACAAGGTTCAACTTGTAGGCGATGACCTGTTCGTTACTAATACAGAGAGACTTTCCAAGGGTATAAAGCTCGGTGCAGCTAATTCTATACTTATAAAGCTTAACCAGATCGGTTCTGTATCAG
Source organism: Eubacterium sp. (assembly GCA_024692605.1). Classification (GTDB taxonomy): domain Bacteria; phylum Bacillota; class Clostridia; order Lachnospirales; family Lachnospiraceae; genus Eubacterium_Q. The sequence goes on along the minus strand of JAILMQ010000222.1, from coordinate 4,034 downwards.
AGACGCTTGAGGCTATTAAGATGGCTCATAAGGCAGGTTATACTGCTATATCATCACATCGTTCAGGTGAGACAGCAGATACAACTATTGCAGATCTCGCAGTTGCACTTAATACCTGCCAGATTAAGACGGGTGCACCTAGCCGTTCAGAACGTGTAGCTAAGTATAATCAGCTACTAAGAATTGAAGAGGAACTTGGTGCCTCAGCAGTATATCCACAGAAGGATGCATTTAATGTGAATAAAGAGATTTAATAATAATCTTTTTTTAAACTCCTTTTACGACCAATTGGGATTTAATTCTCAATTGGTCGTTTCTCTTGACAAATATATATATTGATATTACTATATGAACAGATGAACATATAATAAATCAAAGGAAGAAATATACATGTTAATTACAGTTATTACAACACTTATGATGATGGTTGCGTATTTTCTCATATTATATGCAGGAGTTGCGTTTATTCAGGATAAGAAGTTTTTCTCATCTGCGCCTAAAGAGATTGTAGATGCAGTACCGGACAGAAAAGAAAGATTTCCGGGAGCACATGCCGTTGGATGGGTTCTTATAGTGGTGGCATTTCTTACATTTGCCGGAGCCTTTGTTCTTGGGGGTTGGAATGGAATAAAGAATGATTTTGGATTCATTGGATTCTTCGTTAGATTCTTAATAATGCTTTATGGAATGGAGCTTTTCGATATTGGATTTTTTGACTGGAAACTATTATGTCATTCGAATTTCTTTCCTAGGTTTTATCCGGAAGTGAAGGATATTGTAGGACCACATTTCTTCGGATACAACTGGAAGACTCATTTAATGCATTTTATAATATATATTCCTGCTTGTGCGGTAGTGGCATTTTTATGCACATTGCTTTAACGTGATGGATTTACAAGTAGATAGTTTGTATCAAAAAGGAGTTTTTAATGAATATTATCAAAGTTTTGTTTTTGATTGCTTTAGTTGGACATATACTTTGTGGAATATGTGATTGCCTCATGACATATGTTCCGGGTGGAAAGAAGTTTGATATCAAGCAGATGTCGGATAATAGTAAGATGGCAGAAGTGTTTAAAGATATGCCCCTCAGAAATATCACAGCGTCTATACTTCTTGGTGTGGCAGCACTCTTTATGATATTAGGTGGCTATTATGGGATATATCTCTGGATGAGAGATTATTCAAGTACAAGTTCAAAATTAATTCTTATTGGTGCTGCGTTATTTGTTACATTTGGTATAGCGCATCATGTTTTTTGTGGAGTGGCTGAGTGGTTTTATGTCAGATTCGGTATGACAGAAGATGCGCTAAAAGGAGTTCTTGAGTTTTTCAAGGCGACTGCATCTACTATGATCATATGCTATATAGGAATGGCAGTAGCAGGAGGAGCGTTATTTATTTCAATAGTTACAGGAAAAACTCCACTCCCGGCGTGGTCTTGCATATTTAATGTCATTCCTCTTACACTTGTTTTTACACCTCTAAGAATAGGCGGAACAGGAAATTGGTGCGGAGCAATTATGTTTGCGGCATTACTTATTTTGTGCTAGCACTATTTGGAATATATTTCATGAGAGAATCCCATATGGGCATAGATTTTCCCGGATGGGATTCTCTATATTCATTGAATTTTTCTGTGATATAGTTCATTTCATCTATACCGTTTTTACAGTGGTCGGATATGCATAGTTTTCCGAGATAGGTTTTTGACATGATCCGGTATAAAACAAACATACCATATCCTTTGATTCCATTTTTATAGTATGTATCTTCTTTGGGTGGCATTGGAGTGATGCCTGTACTTTTAAGATAGTCGAAGCATTCATTGGAAGCATTGACTATTTTTTTTATGTCTTTTCTTGAGAGTTTCTTTAAATCATAGTCTACTTTATAACACATTGAACAGTAAGGCATAATCTCGGCTATGTGGGAGAGATAATAGGAATACATATCATTTATTTCTGTGACCTTGTAGCCTTTTACTTTGAGTGCTTTTTTAACGTGTGATATAGCTTTGGAATTAGCAGGAGAATGTAGTCCGCTGATTACTAGTTCGGTAACAGGAAGTCCGCCGGTTACAGCTGTGCCATTTTCGCGATGCCCCATGGAATTTTGAAATCCGAAAAGTACATAACGTTTAGTAACGGCGTGTTTCTGTATATAGCTTTCACATCTGTCTGCTTCTAAATTATTTCCGACAAGTACAAGAAGTCTGGTATTTACTTTGGAGAGAGCATCCAGAATATTTAATTGCTGCTGAGCCTGCATTACTGAAAAAACGATATCATATTTTTCGCCAGGGGGAGCTTCTCTTAAAACTTTTGGATGATCGATGGTGGTTTTGTGTTGATAATGATGAACCACGACAAGTCCCTTATTTTGTAACTCATCATAGGTACTTCTTGCGACAACGGTTACATCATTACCTGCTTTGCATAAAAAATGTGTGAGTAAGGAACCAATGGCACCTACTCCATATACTAGTACTTTCATTTATAGATCCTTTCAGTTTATTTTTTATTAGTGTTATTCACAGTTTGATACATTTCCTTCATATAATTCTTCAGGTTGCTGAATTCTTCGCGGATTATTTTTTGGGTCAGAGCTTCGCTAAAGGACATATCCACCAGCCCATGAAGAATAATGTAGACATGCTCGGCAATCTGTGTGCAGATCTTTTTGTTTTTATATATGGGTTTAAGGAGCTGAATCATATGAGATATGGCTTCATCATGAGACTGCTTCATCATGAGACTACGTTCTTTTTCAGGAAAGCTGAAATAGTACTGATAAAGCAGATTATTCACAGAGCATTCTTCATTAAGAAGTTCTTTTTCTTCAGCTTTAAGATATGTATCAAAGCATTTCATGAGATCGTCGAAATTCTGAATGTCCTTAAAGACGGCCCATACATTTTCTGTTTCGGATATCAGGAGATCGTTAAAGATTTCATTAACATTATGATAATGGTGGTAGAGACCACCCACTGAAAGACCAACATAGTTACCTATATCTTTCATAGTTACATTCGCGTAACCTTTTTGGATTGCGAGGATTTTAAGTGCGTTTTGCAATTCTGCTTTTTTCTTTGTGCCTTTTATCATAGATAGTTCCTTTCGATGTGATTTATCAAAACCGAGTATATGCTCTGTTTATGGATTTTAAGACATATATTTATTATTGTCAAGGGAAAAGTATGAGAAATAAATTGTAGTAGCGGTAGTAGCGACACTTATCCTGGAAGGTGATTTCGGAGGATGCTTTGTTACTATTCATGTTTAACTCAGAATAGTAACAATGTGTTTTTAAAATGGATTAAAAATCGACAAATGGAGTAGAAGTTTAATAATGGATATGCTATAAAAGACACTAGTTAGCGTAAGTTAACTGGAGCCTTTTTAGATTTCGAAATCAAAAGTGGAGAATTAATATGAATCTGAGTAAAGAAGAAAACGCTTTTCCGGCAGAGGAAGCATTTAATGAAATATTAAATAAGCTGGAAAGTATCCCGTGGCTTAAGGAATATGCAGAGCAACTACCAGCAGATCTTATAATGAAGATTCTGCAGTTTTTTGGATCAAAATATGAGATAAAGCAGCTAAATGACAGTATCGTGATATTTAAGATCAGAGGATCTCATTGTGAATACTACTTTGCTGAGCCTTTGGTTGGAGTCAGAGTAATCATTGGAAATTTGAATGGCATGGAGACTCTTAACACATTTGGTGACTTAGATAATCAGATAAGAAATTCTGTGATTCATTACTGTGTTAAGGGGCGATGTGAGATTCTGACTCGAGACGGAATGTATGCATTTATGCAGCCGGGAGTGCTATGTATTGAAAGCAAAAAGCATAAGGATAAGAACTTTAATTTCTATGGTGAAGATTATATCGGCGTTGAAATATCATTTGACCTGGACAGGATAGGAGAAGATACTGCACTGCTTTTAAAACAGCTTGGAATGGACATAGAGGAAATGACACAGCGATATGAGGCAAATGCTGATTATTATATCGGTACTGTTAGTG
>JAILMQ010000189.1 GCA_024692605.1 Eubacterium sp. | reverse complement strand
CTATATTATTTCTATAAATTGCCCATTTTTCTATTGAATACTTTATCATTCATATTGAATTTTTCAATAGGAAAAAGCCCTAAATAGGGCATAATCTATAAAAGTATCCAATGGATACCTGTATACTGCGTGAAAAATACTGTCGTAAAAGATATTGTTGTGAAAGATATTGTCGCGAAAAGGATTGTCACAACAAATTATCTGTTATAATATGTTTATTAAATAGAAGGTTTCTATAAAATGTTACTATAGTGTGTGTTTTTTACAAAAAAACTAGAAGATTTGCTGTTATAGAAAGGAGAACGGAAATATGGCAAAAGTAGTTAAGAAGTTAGTTACCGTATTCCTGGTAATGTTATTGGCAGGGCTATTTGCACCGCAGGCATTTGCTGCCGAACTTACAAGTGAACAGGTAGTAAACTATCAGGATCTTATTCACGGCGTAGCTGTGATGGATGATGGTATTGTTTATGCTGTTTGTGAAGAGTATATCTATGGATTTAATGCTAGTGGAACGCTTATTTATTCTGTAAAACTACCGGCAAAATGCGGAAACCTGGTTACTTATGGTGATTATTTATTTGCTGCCGGATTTATGAGCGGACACATGGAAGAAATATATGTGATAAAACCCGGAGAAGGCAATTCCTTCAAGACTCTGAATGCCGGACAAAGAGTTCAGGCTGTTTCTGTAGATTACGATGGAAATCTATACTGTGTTAACAGCACCGGAACAAGAGCAAACGGAAAGAAAGCAACTAAAATAGTTTGTGCAAAGATTTCTGATGTGGTATCACTTTCAGCGGGTGAAACGATAAACTGGACAAATGAGTATCAGCCTGACTACACTCCTCCGGCATCAGATGGTAACTGCTATCCTCAGGGAATAGCAATTGATGGAAAAGGTATCATATATATTGCAGACAGAGGGGCCTATAATGGGTATGAGGGGGCTGTAAATGGAATTTTTAAGTATGATCCTAAAACCAACAGTATATCGACAATGACTTTCACATCAGGAAATGCACAACGTCTATTCACCTGGATTTATGATATATGTGCTGATGATTATGGAACAGTTGTTGTTGCAGGTAGAAACAGTTCTGAGGTAGCTGTATTCAGACAGGGAAGCACTGTAGCTGATGCATTAATTACAGTTCCCGGATATGTTGAAGGAGTAGGTACAGATAATGCAGGAAATGTATACTTCAACGCTTCAAACAATGGCACAGCTTCAAAGAACGGAATATACAGAATCAATATGAATAATGTTGCAGTAACAGGTCTCAGTCTGTCTGATGATACCAAAACTATCAAAGAAGGCGAAACCTTTGTTCTAAGTACTGAGATCAAACCAACTGACGCTACAAATAAGGATGTTATTTTCAGTAGCTCAGATACTTCTATTGCTTCAGTCGATAACTCAGGTGTTGTAACCGGTGTTAAAGAAGGTAATGTTACTATCAATGTAAAAACAGTACAGGGCAGAAAGACTGCATCATGTACAGTAACCGTGAACAAAAAAGAAAACACTCAGGGTGGTGGAGAAAATACCACTGAAGCTCAAGGAGACGGAAAAGAAACCACTGAAGCTAAGAAAGATAAAGAAACTACCACTGAAGCTCCGAGTGATAAGGGAACAACCACTACAAATCCTAGCGATAAAGGAACTACCACTACAAATCCTAGCGATAAAGGAACTTCCACTACAAATCCAAGTGATAAGGGAACTGACCCTGCTACCAGCACCAGCAAGAAAACAACCACTACAAAGAAGTCAAAAACAAAGGCTGCCAATCCACTGAAAATCAAAGGAAAGACTGCCACTGTCAAATACAGCAAGCTTAAGAAAAAGAAGCAGACTCTGGCAATATCCAAAGTGATTAAGTTTGTTAAAAAGGGAAAAGGAGCAAATACCTATGTAAAGGTATCCGGAAATAAGAAAATCAAAATCAACAAGAAGAACGGAAAGATTACCTTAAAGAAGGGCATGAAGAAGGGAACCTACAAAGTAAAGATCAAAGTACGTTCTGCCGGAAATAAGAATTACAAGCAATCCGGCTGGAAGAAAGTAACAGTCAAAATCAAAATAAAGTAACTATAATTTAAAAATGAGCGGTTGGGATTAAACCCAGCCGCTCATTTTATGTAAACTATCTTTCTACAACACCTGATATACTTATTATTCCAAGAGTTCCAGGGTTATCAGGATTTTCACCGATCCAGATCTGACCGCTTCCAAGACATACTCCAACACTATTTGCAAACATATCTACACATGACTCATCTTCGATAACAGCTCTGTCATCTCCTGAAATTGCTCTGTTCTCCATGAAGCTTAAAAACTCATCGGCATTATTGACTGTAGTACCAGCTATGTCTGCAGGATACATTAACATTTCAGAAATGCCAACCCAGTTAGCCTGAAGATATGTTTCCTTTGCATTTGCAGCGTAGCTTTCTACTGTCTGCTTATCAATATCTGTGCATACACTGTAAAATCCATTTTCGTCTGAAGAGCTGTCTTCACTTCCGGACTCAGCAGCTTCTGAAGCTGATGCAGGAGCAGCCTCTGTTGTTGCTTCTGTCTTAGCCTCTGTTGTTTCTTCACTTGCTGCTGTTGTTTCTTCCTTTGCTGCAGTTGTCTCTTCAGCCTTTGCTTCCTCACTTGCTGCTGTAGTTGCAGCTTCTGTTTCCTGAGAAGTTGTTTCAGCTTCCTTTTTTGCTGTTGTCTGCTCAGCTGTTACTTTACTGTCCTTAGAGCTATCGCCAGTAGCGCTTTCTGATGCACCACATGCTGCCATACTAACTGCCATAGTTAATACAAGTAAAACTGATAATGCTTTCTTTTTCATAATTTCCTCCATTAATACTTTTAATATTTTTGTACCAATATCTTAAAGCACATATGTGAATTTTATACATTTCTTTTGATAATGCAAGTAATATAAAAAAAAGAACAGCTAGGTTCAAAAACCCAGCCATTCTTTTATGTAAACTATTTATGTAAACTATAGTCCATTAATGATCGCGGTAGTAGTTGATGAGGCAGCCACTGGTGATAATGGTTCTTTCGTCATCGGTAAGCTCTCCGAGTTTAAGGCTGATCTCTTTCATATCTTTATTTACAATATAGCCTTTGATCACTTCTGCTTTTTCTTCTACTGATTTCTTTATTCCAGGGATAAATATATAATCTCCGTTTTCAAATCCATAAGGATTATCCTGATTTATGTCAACTGCAGTTTCATCCATGATAAATGGAAGCATCCCCCAGTTAATGAGGTTTGAACGGTATCTCTTTGTTGCATATTCACGAGCAATATTTGCCCATCCACCAAGTACCTTCTGACATGATGCAGCCTGCTCACGAGCAGATCCATCACCTGGTTTTACAGCATAGATGGTGCTTCCGAATCCGGTATTGGACTTATCAACGCCTTCGAACTTCTCCTTAACCTTAGGCATAACCTCTTTGATCTCAGGATAGATTTCGCAAGGATGACCACCTTCTTCACGTGCAACCTCTACTGCGTGGAACTCCTTGGCACGTCCAACGTACTCAGGATCCTTACGTGAAAGTGTGAATTCAGCAAGTCCTATAGGATTTGATCTGAATGAAGAAGTCTCTCCTGACGGAATGAGCTCATCTGTAGTAGTTACAGGATCTGTGATAACCGAACATACCTTGAGAAGAATATTCTCAGTAAGAGCCGGCATTGCAGGCCATGGCTTGATGTTCGGCCCCTGCTTAAGCTCTTCTTCAGGCTTGGCATTCTGCCATCCGTCATATACTCTGTTCTCATAGATAGACTTATCGAAGAAATACTTCGGTCCTGTATATTCAACATCAATATCAGTAGCCGGTGTAAGGAAGCCCTTATTAACAGCAGTAGCCGCGATTGAACGAGCATCCATAAGTGCAACTGAACTGATCTGTCCATTCTGTATCTTGGAACCTTCGCGGTTCGGGAAGTTACGTGTTGAATGTCTGATTGAAAGTGCATTGTTTGCAGGTGTATCTCCGGCACCGAAGCAAGGTCCGCAGAATGCAGTCTTGATAATAGCACCTGTCTTCATAATGTCAGCAGCACGTCCGTTATTTACGAGTTCCATCATAACCGGCATACTTGCAGGATAAACATCCAGAGTAAACTCATCATTTCCGATATAATGACCCTTCAGGATATCAGCTGCATCACAGATATTTTCGAATCCACCACCGGCACAGCCTGCGATGATTCCCTGCTCAACATAGAGCTTTCCGTCACGGATCTTGTCTGTAAGCTTAAACTCAACATCACCAGTCAGCTGCTTACGTCCGTTCTCCTCACACTCATGAAGGATATCCTTCAGATTAGCATTCAACTCTTCGATGGTAAATGTATTTGAAGGATGGAATGGCAGAGCTATCATAGGACGGATCTTTGACAGATCAACATATACCACACCATCATAGTAAGCAACATCTGCCGGCTTAAGCTCTTTATAAGCATCCGGTCTGTAATGTGTCTCAAACCAGTTCTTTGTATTATCATCAGTCTTCCAGATAGATGAAAGACAGGTGGTCTCAGTTGTCATTACGTCGATACCGATACGGAAATCAGAACTAAGCTTATCCACACCCGGACCAACAAATTCCATTACACTGTTCTTTACATATCCGTTCTTAAAGGTAGCTCCAATAAGAGCAAGTGCCACGTCCTGAGGACCAACGCCCTTTACTACCTCACCATCAAGATAGATAGCGATAACCTTTGGAGACTTAACGTCGTAAGTTCTTCCCAAAAGCTGCTTAGCCAGCTCACCGCCACCCTCTCCGATAGCCATTGTACCAAGAGCACCATAACGTGTATGGCTGTCAGAACCGAGGATCATAGCACCGCACTCAGCCAGCTCTTCACGAGCATACTGATGGATTACTGCCTGATGTGGAGGTACATAGATTCCGCCGTACTTCTTTGCAGCAGAAAGACCAAACATATGGTCATCCTCATTTATAGTTCCACCAACTGCACAAAGAGAATTGTGACAATTTGTAAGAACATAAGGTATCGGGAACTTCTCCAGCCCTGACGCTCTTGCAGTCTGTATAATTCCGACAAATGTTATATCATGGGATGTCATCTTATCAAACTTGATCTTAAGATTCTCCTCATCCCCTGAAGTGTTATGACTATTCAGGATACCATATGCAATAGTTCCCTTTTTAGCCTCATCCTTTGAAATGCTGATACCCTTAGCACTCAGTTCAGCGCCTACATTTTCCTTATCAGCAATCAGCTCAGTACCATTTACAAGGTACGCACCTGTCTCGTAAAGTTCTACCATTTTTTTCTCCTAAATCTACTAATTATTATTCTTTGCCTTCTTCTCAGTTGTCTTTCTCAGGAAGTTATCATACTGATTGGTTATCCTGAAGCTGCCGTTCACTATGAAGCTTGCGGCCTTCGTTCCCTTATGAACGCTTACAGTCTTGCCCTTCATGACAAATGCAACAATAAGCGCGATTATGAGAGCGACTACACTCGAACCAATGATACCCTTGCCTGTAAGACCAGATCCGGCAAATGCAATGATAGCCATGAGAATTGCTTCTATAATGGCAAATGTACCAGCCAGAACTCCGAAGAATTTTCCATTACTGCATGGAACATCTCCAACCAGTTTACCTGTCTGACCATTCATTGCAAATATATATTTATTTCCGTTCCAGACCGTGTTCAGAATCCAGACCGGATACAAAGCATATTTATATGAAGATGAAGTCTTATTCCAGTTAAAGCTCTTCTGATTTACAGTATTATAATCCTTCACCTTACTTCTCAGCATATCCTGCGTGGAATGTTCCATACGCTTATCAGCTCTCGGCTGACATTTCTCTGCAGTTACATCATATCTGTCTGCAAAATAACCTGCCATATAAGCAGAACTGTACGGAACTGCCTCACCTACATCAAAAGGCTCGATGGAATCCATAAGGCTGTCATCCATTTTTTCAGAAGCGTCTGCTGGAACATTTTCAAACGCAATATCACCTTCGCGATAAACGTCATAATAACTCTTGTCCACATAATCATACTGAGCATCTGAACGCTTATCTTCCTTGATTGCCTCATATTTAGCATTTGCATGGACCTTAGCATCATATAACCAGAAAGGTACATACACACCCTTCAGCTCCTTAATATGATTTCCAGCCTTAAATGCTGATGGAGCAAGCTTGATCTTATTTACATGTTCCCTAAGTTTTTCTTCAGCTGCATGTTTATTGAGCTTAAACGGAATAACAAGATCCGGCTTAAGCGAACCTTCAAATTTACTGGAAATTACAATCGGATTATCACAGTATGGACATTTAGTGGATGCCATACTTTCATCACCTATTACTTCACCACCACAGTTCTTACATTCATAAACAACAAGACCTTCACCTTCAACATTCCACTCTTCAGCCTTTTTAGCCACATACGAAGCCTGTGCTGCCGAGCCTCCTGCTGCTTCAAATTCAGAAACATCATACTCTGATCCACAGCTTGAGCAGACCAGTTTCTGCTTTCTACTGCTGAATTGAAGCGTTCCTCCACATGACATACATTTGTAATTACTAATCTCTGCCATATTGTCCCCCTTTCACTATATAATCATTATTAATGTTACTATCTGCATATGATTTATAGTCTTACAAAACAACCCTTAACAATATCGGATCATTTTGATTTTGCGTTTTTTATAATATACCGGGCAGCATCTTCCAGATTATCTGCCCTGTATTCTATGAGACAGCTTATTTCCTCATCTGGCTCGGTAATGTCCGGAACCATTATAGTCCTGCATCCTGCTGCCACAGCGGCCTTCACAC
>JAILMQ010000186.1 GCA_024692605.1 Eubacterium sp. | reverse complement strand
GAATAACCCTGTAGGGATAAAAAAGAGGCTCATATTTATTATCATGTGCAGAAATGTGGATGGAATAAGTGAGCCGCTTTTTATTTTTATCAGCCCCAGAAGTATTCCGAATATGAATGCATAAACTCCCTGGATGATATTACCGTGATACACGCCGAAGAATACTGCCTGAAGAAATACTGCAGTAAATATAGGGCTTGTTATCTTTTCGTTGAATCTGATTTCTTTAGGATCAATTCCTCTCATAAGGAGAAGATAGTTCATAATAAGCCCGCGGAAAACCAGCTCTTCGACTATTGGTCCAAGAGTAACTGCTGTAATTATAAAAAGAATGGAGGTGCTTTTTGAGAAACTGTTAATGATGGAATCATAGTCAGTAAATATGTTTCTCATAATACCGCGAAGAAGATAGAGCACGGCGTCAGTTCCTATCTGTATAGATATTCCCAGTAACAGAAATAGGAAAAGATTTACAGGCTTGATAAGGAAATGTACTGCCTCGAGAGATCTTTCTTTTATGTCTGATAATATATCAAAACGTCTCAGGTACCACCAGCCGAGAAGAAAAAGGATAAGAGTATATCTAATGATGTTAAAAAAGCCCTGATTAACAGTTGCTGTCTGGGCATCCTCTACATTTACACTGCCGGTTAATACTGTAAGTGCAAAAGCAGCAAAATAAGCTATGATATTCATAAAAAAAACTGTAAGGAGAACAAACAGAGCTTTGATAATATTTTTCATACTCATTTGTCCTCCTTACATTTTTATAAATTCTATTTTGTTTGGATGATAAGATTAAACGGTGATCTTCTTTTCGCGTTCTCTCTTTTTCTTTTCTTCTGCTTTCTTCTTCTTTGCGTCTTCTTTGGACTTCTTGTTTGCTAACTCATAGTCCAGCTGCTTTTGATATTCAGCCTGACGCTTAACCATCTTTTCGCGAAGTGTCTTTTTACGCTTTCCGTTAGTAGCTTCTTCCTGCTGCATCTTCTTTGTTGTCTTGTGAAGAGTTTTAACACTTGTGATGTAGATACCACTGATCATGGCTTTTACTTCACCATGCTGTGGAACATCATCATAGATGGATTCATCACATAAAAGAGTCATAACCTGAGGTCCAACCTTGGCCTTTACAATAGGCACCTTAGCTCTCTGGTATCTTTTTGGTGCCTGCTCCATTACAGCTTTAGGAAGCTTGGCATCCTTCATAGGCATAATTTTCTTATCAATAATAAATAGTGTTGCGGACTGTGCTGCTGCGTTGATCTGTTCTCTCTGCTCCAGCTGTTTTTGCTGCATCTTATTACCTGCGAAATAAAGCAGGATCAAAATACCTAAAGCAACGACGGTTACAGCAATGGCAATAGCCCATCCCATTTTAAAACTAATGAGTATCATATGGTATCTCCTTATATTTACTGTTTATGTTCATCCAGCTTTTCCTGGATAAGATTTGGTATTTCGTTGTAGAATTCTTTTCTATCCTTTACTTCCATTTCATGAGGATAATAAGGCTTACTGAATTCTATAATTACATTTGCCTTTTTAAGACGAATAGGTTTGTTGTTCTCCAGGATGTCATCCATTCCTGTCATTGATACAAGAACCATTGCACTGGAGGATTTCTCTGCAAGTCGGTAACCACCGGCTTTGAAGGGGAGAAGTGTATCTCCGTGATTACGGGTTCCTTCAGGATAAAGTCCAAGGGAAAGTCCCTTTTTCATTCTTTCGATACCTTCATTTATTGTTTCCATGCCGGCTCTGATATTCTTTCTGTCCAGGAAGAGGCTTCCTATATCAGCAACCCACCAGCTGAAGAAAGGCACCTTCTGGAATTCCTTCTTTGCGATGAAACCAAGAGGTCTGTCCACCACTGACTGAAGTGCAACGATATCAAAGTAACTACGATGGTTTCCTATGAAAAGTATTCCCTTGTCCTGTGGAACCTCGCTTAGGTTTTCAAAACCTCTGAGTTCGATTTTGGTTCCGGCAAACCAAAGCAGTGTTTTAAAGTAACCTCTTACAAATCGCCAGCTTTTATACCATCCTTTGTAATTATCTTTTTTTACTGATATCCATAGATAGAGATGATAGGGAAGACATATTATTACTGACAGTACAAAATATATTCCTCCGAATATTAGTCTTATCATATTGCTATCCTTTCATAATAAAACCTAAATCTGTCGTCCATACATTGCAGCGGTTTCATATAGTCTCTTGGAAAGATGGTCTGTAAGAGCTTCCTGCTTGTATCTCCAGGACCAGTTTCCTTCTCCAACACCAGGTGTGTTGAAACGAGCCCATGAATCCAGCTCCAGTATATCCTGCATAGGAACGATTGCCATAGTTGCAACAGAACCGAAACATGCTCTGATCATAACCCAGCATATGTCACTTGCGTCGGTACTGAAATATCTTCTGAGCTTATCTCTGGACTGTTCAAAACAATTCTTGTACCATCCGAGGGTAGTATCATTATCGTGTGTACCGGTGTAGCATACACAGTTTCTTACATGGTTATGAGGAAGGAAATTGTTTTCATTTGGATTCTCAAATGCAAACTGAAGAATCTTCATTCCCGGGAAACCGAACTTGTCTCTAAGCTCTACAACTGAGTGGTCGATCTCACCAAGGTCCTCTGCAATAATCGGCATATGATAACCAAGGGTGGATTCCAGCATGGTGAAGAAGTTTTCACCCGGAGCTTTCACCCATTTTCCGTTCATTGCTGTTGGCTCACCATAAGGTACAGCCCAGAACTTATCAAAACCACGGAAATGATCTATTCTCAGATAATCTGTAAGTGTAAGCTGATGCTTGATGCGTGCGAACCACCATTCATAACCTGTTTTCTTGTGTTCACTCCATTTGTATAATGGATTTCCCCAAAGCTGACCTGTTTGTGAGAAATAATCCGGCGGAACACCTGCAACACTCTTTGGATATCCCTTTGTATCCAGATCGAAGAGTTTTTTGTTTACCCAGACATCAGCACTGTCCCAGGCAACAAAGATTGGAATGTCTCCGATGATTTTTATGCCTTTATCATTAGCATATTTTTTGAGCTCCATCCATTCTATATCGAACAGGAACTGAAGGAATTCATAGTAACCGATTTCCTTTTCCAGTTTTTCTTCCCATTTTTTTCTCTGGGCAGCGGTAGGATTTTTAAGATCATCCTCCCACATATACCATGGAGCACCTTTATGATAATCCTTACCTGCCATAAACAGGGAGTAATCTCTAAGCCATTCGGAGTTCTTTTTAAAGTCCTCGTATTTCTGCATCAGTTCTTCATTACTTGAAAAATCATCATGCACATTTTCATCAAGAAATCTTTCATAGGCTTTATTGAAAAGTCCGGACTTAAACTGAATAACATCTCCATAGGATATATCTTCAGGATTCCACTGAGGCATGTCGTTAAAGTCCTCGTCGTAAAGAAGATTCAGCTGTCTGAGATGATCCAGACTTATTATAAGTGGCTGACCTGCAAAGGATGAGAAGGGCTGATACGGTGAATCACCGAAACCAGTGTGTCCCAGTGGAAGCACCTGCCAGGCCTTCATACCTGATCTTGCCATAAAGTCTATAAAGTCATAAGCTCCTTTTCCCAAGTCACCGATTCCATATGGACCGGGAAAAGATGTGGGGTGAATAAGAATACCGGCCAGTCTTTCTGGCCCCATGTCTACACTTGCTGTAATATCTAAATCCATTAAAATTTCCTCCAGATGTTAATTAAAACTCGAATGCTTTTTCAAAAAGCGGGATAGCTTTCTCAATCATTTCAGTAGGCACACAATATGATATACGGAAATGTCCCGGACACTGGAAGCTGTCTCCCGGAACTGTTATAAGTCCCAGTTCTTTTGCTGCTTTCCAGCACCATTCATTTGCATCTCTAAGACTTCCATCCTTAGATGGTGCCTTTGGCATCATATAAAATGTACCCATTGGCTTTACAACCTCGTAACCGATACGGGTCAGAGCATCGTAAAGAAGATTGGCATTGGTTTCATAAATTGAAAGGTCACTTGTTTCATCGATGACTCTTTCGATGGCAAACTGCATAAGAGCAGTAGGGCAGTTATGACCTGTGAATCTTGATACCTGTCCTGCCATAGGAACAATTAAGTCGGCATCCTTTGCTGCAGGGTTTACTGCCATATATCCTATACGTTCACCGGGCAGAGATATTGACTTACTGAAGGAGTAGCAGCAGATGGAATTATCGTAGAATTTTGAAGGGAAAGGACTGTCCACACCTTCAAATACGATTTCACGATAAGGTTCATCTGTTATAAGGAATATCTCGTGACCATATTCTTCCTGCTTTTCTGTTAAGATTTTCGCAAGCTTTTCAATTGTCTGGGTTGTATAAACAATACCGGATGGATTGTTAGGCGAGTTGATAAGAACTGCGGCTACATTTTCATCCAGCATCTCTTCGAACTTTTCAAAATTGATCTGGAAAGTATCATAGTCTGCCGGAACAACCTTAAGTTCAGCTCCGGTTCCTGATACGTAAGGACCGTACTCCGGGAAGTAAGGTGCAAATGTAAGAACAGTATCACCATCCTTAACAACACATCTTATGGCATGAGCCAGAGCACCGGCTGCGCCGGAGGTTGGGAAAATGTGTTTTGCCTCGTAGGTCATTCCAAATCTTCGATTAAGTGAGTCGGCAATACATTTCTTTGTGGAATCCTGTCCCAGAGTAGGGCTGTATCCATGAAGTTTTACCGGGTCACCATTTTCAACTATGTCCAGTAGAGCTTTCTTAAAGCTTTCAGGTGCAGGAACAGAAGGATTTCCAATTGAAAAGTTGAAAACACTGTCCGGTCCTTTCTCTGCAGCACGAGCTCTTGCAAAATCAAAAAACTGACGGATGACAGATTCTTTTCCTGTCATTTCTTTATAGAATTGATTGATCATATAAAACCTCCAAACGGTTTATTAATTATTATTGCATAACTTTCATAATTATAGCTGATTTAGACACATAATACAACTGCGAAATATACCTATTTATATGAAAAATGTATTGAATAATCGTCGGATGTGTTGTTATACTGTTCTACAAACTATATTTCCTTAGAAAGGTTTAGAAAATTGGATTATCTGAAGATTTTTGACACGCATGCACATTATGATGATGACGAATTTAATAAGGATCGGGATATTCTTTTGAATAAAGAAGATGAAACTTCACTGACAAGAGCTTTAACCTTGGAGGATAAGTCGTATCGTGTTGTAAATATAACTAACATAGGCTGCGATATGAAGACCTCTGAGGCCTCGGTGGAACTTGCCGGGAAGCATGATTATATATATGCTGCCATCGGCGTGATACCCCATTATGTGGGAGAAATGACCGAGAAGGATATAGAAGACCTAAAGAAGCTTGCGGCGGAAAGTGATAAGGTTGTGGCAATAGGTGAGATCGGACTGGATTATCACTATGATGAACCTTCAAAGGAACTTCAGCATAAATGGTTCAGAAGACAGCTTGATCTTGCCCGGGAGCTGGGACTTCCGGTTGTCATTCACAGTCGTGATGCGGCTCTTGATACTTTTGAAATAATGCAGGAAGCTAATGCTTCTGAGATAGGTGGAGTGGTACATTGCTATTCCTACTCAGAGGAAATGGCCGAGAGATTTCTTAAAATGGGATTTTTCTTTGGAATCGGCGGAGTCGTTACATTTAAAAACTCAAAAAAACTGAAGAGAGCAGTCAGGTCGATTCCTTTGGAAAACCTGGTACTTGAAACAGACTCACCTTATCTTACACCATCACCCTTCCGGGGAAAGAGAAATGACTCCACATATCTGCCTTACGTGGTTGAAGAGATTGCAAGGCTTAAGGAAATAACTCCTGAAGAGGTGGCAGAGAAAACTTTTGAGAATGCAAAAAGACTTTACAGACTTTAGGGACAGAGGAAAAATGGATAAAGAAAAAATGCTTAGTAATCCGAAGGAAACTATTCGGATCATTCAGGAAAACAACTTTACATTCAGAAAGAATTACGGACAGAATTTTCTTATTGATTCTCATGTCATCGACAAGATAATCGATGCGGCAGAGATTGATAAGGATACTGAGGTGCTGGAAATAGGTCCCGGAATAGGAACATTAACCCAGTATCTGGCAGAGTCGGCAAAAAGCGTAACAGCGGTTGAGATAGATGATAAGCTTATCCCGATTCTGGATAAAACTCTGGCGGATTATGATAATGTAACTGTTATTCATGGGGATATCATGAAGCAGGATATAGGTGCTATTTTTGAGGGCCGCCCCTTCAAGATTGTTGCGAATCTGCCTTATTACATTACAACGCCTATCATCATGAGTCTTCTGGAAGCGAGAGTTCCGGCAGAGTCAATAACTGTAATGATCCAGAAGGAAGTGGCAGAGCGTATGCAGGCAGCTCCGGGCACAAAGGATTATGGAGCACTTTCTCTTGCAGTGCAGTTTTATGCTGAACCATATCTTGCGGCAAATGTACCTCAGAACTGTTTTATGCCAAGACCAAATGTTGGTTCGGCGGTGATCAGACTGAGGAGGCTTGCTGAACCACCGGTTTCGGTTAAGGATGAGAAGCTGATGTTTAAACTTATAAGAGCTGCCTTCAATCAGAGAAGAAAAACTCTGGCCAATGCAGTAAAGAATTTTGAGGGCCTGAGCTTTTCAAGAGAAGAAGTGGAAAATGCCCTCACTAAGATTGGACTTGATGTCAGAATAAGAGGAGAAGCCCTTTCCCTTAAACAGTTTGCTGATCTTACCAATGAGCTTTGTTGATCAGATATAATGATTTAGATATATAGTATTTAAGGTTATTAAAAAAGATTATGAATTGGATTGGAAGAGTGCCCCAAAATGACAGAAGATGAAAAGTACATGCGTCAGGCCATCAGGCTTGCAAAAAAGGCAGGAGATAACGGTGATGTTCCCATAGGCTGCATCATAGTGTATCAGGGAAAGGTTATCGGACGCGGTTACAACAGAAGAAATAAAGATAAGTCACCTCTTGCACACGCAGAGATAATGGCAATAAAGAAAGCCTCCAAAATAATTGGCGACTGGAGGCTGGAGAAATGCAGGATGTACGTTACCCTGGAACCCTGTCAGATGTGTTCCGGAGCTATAGTTCAAGCCCGTATTCCTGAAATAGTAATAGGCTGTATGAATCCTAAGGCAGGCTGCGCCGGATCAATAATTAATATCCTGGATATGCCGGACTTTAATCATCAGGTTAGCATTACCCGGGGAGTGTGTCAGCAGGAGTGCTCGGAGATGCTAAAGGACTTCTTTAAAAACCTGCGGAAAAATGCTATAAAAGCCACTAATTTAGAATAAAAACAAATTGACTCATATAAATACCGAATGATAAAATATTCCTAGATGTTTTCTATGATTTTCATATGATTTGTATTGGGATGAGATATATGAAAAGTAGTGTTGATATAAGAATCATAAGATTATTTAAATGTATGATTTTAACAGTGTTCACACTGCTTTTTGTTATGGGCTCATCTCTTTTCGTTTTTGCTGCGGATGAGATTGTTTACACAGACTCCGGTAAAGCAGCTTCTTATATAAAGTCTAATCTTCTAAATCGTAATTCCTCTTTTACATTTACATATGACATCAAGGACGAGACCCTTTCCCTGGGGAGTGGCGAAACAGCTGAATCAGTTCTGAAAAAAAGGTCTTATGTGAAAGAAGCCAAGTCAATGCTTGCAACTTGTTTTGAACATACTGGTAAGGCGGATGAAGGAGACTATCTGGGAAATTCTATTAGTTCTTATAATATAAAGACATCTGTCAGCTATACCAATAATGGCAGCAGTCTTTTAGTTTCCAAGATCAAGTATACCTTCACGGTGAATTATTATACAACTAAGGCCCAGGAGGTTACATTTAAAACCAAAGAGTCTGAGGTTATAAAGAAGCTGAATATGTCTTCCAAAACAGAGTATGAAAAGATTTGTGAGATATATTCCTTTATTACTGAAAATGTGGACTATGACGAACTGAATCTTAATAATGCAGCATATCAGCTCAAGCAGAGTGCATATGCGGCACTGGTTAATAAGACTGCAGTATGTCAGGGGTATGCATCTTTACTTTATCATATGGCATTGAATTGTGGACTGGACTGCAGAATTATCAAGGGTATATCCAATAATGCAAGTGGGGTTGCTGAGAGCCATGCCTGGAATATGGTGCGTATCGGTGATAAGTATTACTACGTTGATGCGACCTGGGATGCAGATGCTAATGAATACAAATATTTCCTTAATGGCAAAGGGGATTTTAATAATCACAATAATTACCACCTGAACTCTCTTGATGAGGAAATCTCTCCGGAAAAAGTATATAAGGTTGCATCCAATTCCTATTACAACGGACTAAGCAGATCTGAAATCAATGGAGCTTCCATAAATGTAAAATCGGCTGTATATAATGGAAATAATGTTGATTTCGATATAGAAGTAATCCTGAATGGAGTTAAGCTGAAAAAGGGAATAGACTATAAGATCACATATTATCTTGTATCGGATTCCTCCGGAAAGATTAAAAAGGGAGTTCTTAATATTACCGGAGTGGGACTATATCAGTCCAGTATCGGAAATATTGATTTCCCGGTAACTGAGAGCAAGGAAGCTGCATCTAAGGATGTGGAGGTAAATGAAAATGTTGTAGTTGCTAATTTTGGCGGAAAGCTTAAAAAGAATGGCATCTATGCAATCGGAAATAACAAGTATAAGGTGACTAAGCTTGGAAATAACGGTACAATGACTTACCTTGCTGCAAAAGAAAGCGCAAAGAGGGTTGTTATTCCGGATAAGGTCATAATTAACAAAGAAGAATATAAGGTTACTGTAATTGCAGCAAAAGCCTTTAAGAATGATAAGAAGTTAAAATCTATTTCAATCGGAGCAAATGTAAAGAAAATCGGAGCTCAGGCATTTTACAACTGCAAGAATTTAAAAAAAGTAAAGGTAAGATCCACGGTTCTGAAGAAATGCGGTTCCAAAGCATTTAAAGGAACGCCTAAGAAACTTAAAGCATATACGGCGAAGAAAAAAATCAAAAAATACAGGAAGATGTTTCGTAAGGCAGGAATGAATAAAAAGGCTAAGTTTAAGACACTTAAGTAAGCAGGCAGGGTATAAAATATAATATCCTGCTTTTGCTTGACTCTTATTTTAGTATTATGTATACTAGAGTAGTTATAAAACTTCCGCGCAGCCGGGGAGATAGCGGTGCCCTGTACCTGCAATCCGCTATAGCAGGGGTGATGGCCGGCCTCGAATTGTTTCATGCGGGGCTGCCCTTAGTAAGTGATGTTGAAATTCAGGTCTTACGCGACAGGAACCTACGAACCGTGTCAGGTTGGGAACAAAGCAGCACTAAGTAGGATCTCTCTGTGCGCCGTGAGGCAGCCTGAGTTGAGTTAACTGCTAAGGTAACGCTCGTTTGGGCTTTGCAAAGCTGGTCGCGCGGTTTTTAAATAAAATATACAGTTCACTATTATTGAACAAAAATATAGTAGAAATTTTTGCGTTAAAGTGTTATTATTTAAAGTGGTTTTATTTATTATTAATGTTAGGGGTTAGCGTAGGATGGATTACTCAGAAGTAATAGAATTTGTCAAAAAGACAACTTCTGAAACAGACAGACCTGGTACATACCCATTTAGAAATGCATATGATCATACAATGAGAGTATATCGTTGGGCGATTCGTTTGCAGGCTAAACTGGGAGGTGACCTGGATGTTATCGTTCTTGCAGCTTTACTGCATGATGTGGGGTGGGACAACGAAAGACCAAGTCATGAAGTTAGTGCAGAGGTAGCAGTTGAGTATCTTGATAGTATCGGTGTAGAACCTGAAATGATCGTCAGAGTAGGCGAAATTATTATGATGCACAAAGATAAGGATACAGATAAAGCCTTGTCCTTGGAGTGTTGCATAGTAATGGATGCTGATCTCCTTGATGAGATGGGTGCCATCGGTATTATGTCCGATTGTATGGAAGCAGGTCTTGATGATGAAGCAAGCTATAAGCGTGCTTATTATAAGATAAAAGAAGCCTATCGACAGGATAAGCCTAAATACAGCTGGTGTAAGACTGAAACCGGTAGAACTGAATTTGCAAAAAGAATGCAACTCGTTGAGAGTTTCATATATCAATTAGAGAGAGAGTTATTCTAATATAAAAAAGGAGTTATGAAAAATGGGAACTAAAGTCGCAAAAATCTTATTAGCAATTGTATTTATTGCAGCAGCTGCTGTGGGTATTTACTTTGTACTTCCTGCAAAGTATAAAACTGCTCTTATCATGACATATCAGAAGACAGTTGATGATAATTATGAGCCACTTGTAAATGCTGTTAAGGGAACAACAATCCCTAAGAATAAAAAGATTACCTATGATGATGCAATCATGAAAATGGGCAATCCTGCATGGACTATTGAAAAGCATTCAGTTGATGAAAATGGTGATGGTGAGTACTATGTTATCGCTGATGGTTTCAATGTAACAATCTCAATGGAGAATGAGACTAATGATGACGGTATGATGACATTTACCGATGCACATACAAGACTCATGTTCCTTGTTATTAAAAATGGAGATGAGATAACCACATCTAAGAAAAAAGTTATTGAGCCGGAGAAACCACTTACACCGGAAAGAATTATTGTTGATGAGACAACATATTATTCAACAGATAAGACAGAGTACTTCCAGGGAGTTCTGGATGTTCTTGCAAGTCTTGTTGGAGACGAATAAAGGAATTTAAAAATAATGCCATGGGGATTGATTGTCCCCATGGCTTTTTTTACGTTAAGGAATCTATTATTTCCGTGATTGTATCAATGGCATTGCTACCCTTACTTTTTGACATTGCTTCTATATATTCATCTTTATGTGATACAACATAGTCTATTGCTTTTAAAAGTGTATCTTTGCTTAATTCTTCTTCCTCGATTACATAACTGTAATTACTTTTCTTAAAGGACTTTGCATTAAGAATCTGATCTCCTCTGCTGGCTGCACGTGACAGCGGGATAAGGATATTAGGTTTCTTAAGAGCGAGAAGCTCACATATGGCATTGGCTCCGGCTCTTGAAATTACCATGTCAGCTAATGCGAATACGTCAGGAAGCTCTTCTTTTATATATTCAAACTGGGCATAACCTTTTTTATTATTCAGATCAGGATTTGTCTTCTCGCTTCCACAGATATGAACTACATTAAATGTTTCAAGAAGTTTGTCGAGACAGGACCAGATGGCTTCATTAACCTTTACTGAACCGGTACTTCCGCCAACTATCAAAAGTGTTGGTTTTTCATCTGTAAATCCACAGAATTCTTTTGCTTTTTCTTTATTACCGTTATAAAGCTCTTCTCTGATAGGTGTTCCCGTAACGGTGGCCTTTTCATCAAATAAATCCTTTGTTTCAGGAAAGTTACAGCATATTTTAGTGGCTTTAGGAAGTGCCAGTTTATTTGCAAGTCCCGGTGTCATATCTGATTCATGAATTACAACGGGGACCTTTTTTGATGAGGCTGCAAAAACAACCGGTACAGTTACAAAACCACCCTTGGAGAAAACTACATCCGGTTGAAGCTTCTTCATTAGCCTTTTTGCTTCCCCATATCCTTTTATGATACGGAAGGGATCTGTAAAATTCTTAAGATCAAAATATCTTCTCAGCTTTCCGGAGGATATTCCATAGTATGGAATTCCGATATCTTCAATAAGTTTTCTTTCGATTCCGTTATAAGTTCCGATGTAGCTTATTTCATAACCCAATTCCTTAAGCTTAGGTATTATAGCTATGTTTGGGGTTACGTGTCCGGCAGTGCCACCACCGGTCAGAATTATTTTTTTCATTTAAATAGACTCCTATATTATAAAATCATCTGTTACAGCAGGGGACATCTCCCATATGCTTATGGATGTGCATTCACTTAATTGATAATAACGCTCAGCTTCAGTTGGGAATAATCTGGATGTAAATACTGCGTCACCATTATTAACAAATATCTCAATCGAACTATGGTCGATATAGATAACCAACTGTGTAAGTTCATTATCCAGAATTCTGGTTCTTACTTCACCAAAATCCTTATCAAATCTGTTGTCCATTTTAGAACGGTCAATGGTTATTTCTCTTGTGGAAGAATTGTATCTTATATCGAAACCGCCGGTACCATCTGCCTTGGAAAACAGCTGCATATCAAAGTCCTTTGGATATATGGAAATGTTTATCTCAGCAACTGAAGGAAGCATTCCAAAGCCCGGACTTATAGTATCTTTTCTAAGTTTTCTGAGGCCTGCAACCGGTCTCTGAATAAGTCTTCTATGTCTTATGGTCAGTTCTCTTGGAAGCGTGAGACATCCTGACCAGCCTTCCTTGTCGGTAGGATACTTTCCATCAGGCAGCCCCATCCATGACATAAGAATAGTCTTTGATGGGTCATTAAGATTTGATACGCATTGAGCTGCATATGAATCAAAGCCAAAATCCAGTTCGTGGAAAGCTCCATCAGGGGTAAATGTAAGTGTACCATAATCCATGGTTCCTATTATATAACCACTGTGATTTTTTCCTTCACCATGACCCTCCAGATGAACTCCCTGAGGACAGAATATAAGAACATCATGTCCGCTTATACGTTCTATGGAAGGACACTCCCACATATATCCAAAATCTTCAAATCCGGGAACCTTAAGCTGACCACGGAACTTCCATCCGGAGTTCTGGTTATCGGATTCGTAGAATATAATACATCCCTTTTTATCCTTAGTTTGTGCCCCGAGAAGAATATAATACTTTCTTGTCCTTGCGTCATATATTATCTTTGGGTCACGCTGATTTTCCGTATAATCCGGAGATGGACCAAAGAGTGGACCGGAAAACTTCCGGGCACGTCCATTTTCTGACAGTCTTGCCATACAGGTGTAGGGCTTAGGCTTTCGGTTACCCTCCCTGTGAATACCTGTGTAGTATAGATAAACCTGATCATTGTATGGCAGGGCAGTGCCGGAAAAAACACCCTTGTTATCAAAGTATGTATCAGGCCTGATACATAGTCCCTCATTCTTCCATGTTATAAGATCCTCCGATGTAACATGATACCAGTGCTTTAATCCATGAAAAGCACCCCATGGACACCATTGATAGAACAGGTGCCATGTGTCATTAAAATATATAAAACCATTGGGATCATTTAATAGACCGGATACAGGTTGAATATGAATAGACTGACGATATACTGAAGAACTTGCTTTTTCATGAAGAGCCAGTAGTTCATCAGGTTTCGTAAGGGTTCTGAATTTTTCATCATTTGATCGGGTATTCATATCATTTCCTCGAAAGAATTTTTAAATTATTATAATACATTTAACACTATATTTCTATAGCAATGAAGAGGTAAAAATGATATAATTACTACATATGTGCCAATTAGGTTAAAACAATAATTATCACGGGGAGGATTTATCAAATGAGTGATTTTATGGAAATGTATCAGAAGTGGATAGATGATCCATATTTTGATGAAGAAACCAGAAAAGAACTGGAGAATATAAAGGGGGACGAAAAGGAGATAGAAGACAGATTCTATCGCAGCCTTGAGTTCGGTACCGGTGGACTTCGCGGGGTACGTGGAGCTGGTACAAACAGAATGAATATTTATACAGTCAGACAGGCTACACAGGGACTTGCTAATTATATTGTGGCTCATAATGGCCAGGACAAGGGCGTTGCCATAGCACATGATTCACGTATCATGTCTCCTGAGTTTGCACGTGAGGCTGCCAAATGTCTTAATGCAAACGGAATCAAGACATATCTTTTTGAATCACTTCGTCCTACACCTGAGCTCTCTTTTGCAGTAAGAGACTTCGGATGTATAGCAGGTATCGTGGTAACTGCAAGTCATAATC
This sequence comes from Eubacterium sp., assembly GCA_024692605.1. Taxonomy (GTDB): domain Bacteria; phylum Bacillota; class Clostridia; order Lachnospirales; family Lachnospiraceae; genus Eubacterium_Q. The sequence continues at coordinate 800 of JAILMQ010000186.1, read as the reverse complement.
CACGTGAATATAATGGATATAAGGTTTATTGGGAAGATGGCGCACAGGTTACACCTCCTCATGACACAGGAATTATGGCAGAGGTTGCAAAGGTAACTGATTTTGCAAATGTAAAAACAATGGATGAAGATGATGCCAGAGCAGCAGGTCTCTTCAATATAATCGGAACAGATTTTGATGATAAGTATATTGCTCAGGTTAAGGCTCAGAGTATTCATCCGGAGGTTATTCCTGAGATGGCAAAGGATATAAAGATTGTTTATACTCCTCTTCATGGAACCGGAAATGTACCTGTAAGAAGAGTACTTAAGGATCTTGGTTTCACTGAAGTTTATGTTGAACCTCAGCAGAAGATTCCTGATGGATCATTCCCTACAGTTTCTTATCCAAACCCTGAGGATCCAAAGGCATGGGAGCTTGCTCTTAAGCTTGCCAAGGAAGTTGATGCAGATATAGTTCTTGCAACTGATCCGGATGCAGACAGACTTGGTGTATATGCTAAGGATACAAAGACCGGTGAATATATGAGCTTTACAGGAAATATGTCAGGAATGCTCATTGCAGAATACATTTTCAGAGAGCGTCAGGCTACAGGTACAATGCCTGAGAACCCTGCACTTGTTACAACTATCGTAACTACAGATCTGGCAAAGGCTATTGCTGCAAACTACAATGCAAGATGTATTGAAGTTCTTACAGGATTTAAATATATCGGTGAGCAGATTAAGATATTTGAGCAGACAGGATGCAACAACTACGTATTTGGTCTTGAAGAGTCCTATGGATGTCTTACAGGAACC
>JAILMQ010000180.1 GCA_024692605.1 Eubacterium sp. | reverse complement strand
CTATAGTATATCCATCAGCACCTTTTGAAGACCATTTATATGCTTTATCCTCTCCATATTTTTTACTAATTACTTCTACTTCTTTACTAACCATAAATGCAGAATAAAATCCAACACCAAATTGTCCAATTATATCTACATCTTCTTTTTTCTCATTTTCATTTTTAAAAGCAAAAGAACCACTTTGAGCTATTGTTCCAAGATTTTGTTCAAGCTCCTCTTGGCTCATACCAATTCCTTTATCTTCAATAATTAATGTACCTTGATCTTTATCTGCTGTTAATTTTATTATCAAATCATCTTTATTAATCTTAACATTTTTATCAGTTAATGATTGATAATATAATTTGTCCATTGCATCGCTCGCATTTGAAATAAGCTCTCTTAAGAAGATTTCTTTATTTGTGTAAATTGAGTTTATCATTAAATCCAAAAGTCTCTTAGACTCTGCTTTAAATTCTTTAGTTTCCATATAAAACACCTCTTAATTAAAAATATTTACAAATCGTATAATATACCCATTTTTTAGCAAAGTCAATACAAGAGTGCTAATTCATAGAATTTTCACAAAATAAAAAGAGGGACGCTCACAATGAGCGTCCCTCTTTATTAGTGGACCTTGATTGTATACTTCTTCTCAAGAAGAGTGAATGGGATAAAAAGTTTAGCGTGAGAGTCTGTCGAGATAACAATCATTCGATTTGTAACAATCTCAATTATTCCTCCAACTCTTTTCGAACTTATAATATCACGTAAAAATATCCGTTTGCCTACATCTTCCGGGTTTATGCGTACCAAGACACCACCCTCCTTTACATGTTAAAATTTTGAAATGCAAAGTATATTATACTATATTCAAATTATATGTCAACTATTTATATTAATATTCAAAAAAAGAACAGAGGACGACCTTACATAAGTCGTCCTCTTGTTTTCCATGTTTTTCGTGCACCCAATTTAGCTAATGCTACAATATCTTACAACCCATTTCTTAGTAAGCTGTGCAGCATAACCGATATACGTAGACGGAGTTAATTCAAGAAGTCTCTTCTTATCATCTTCAGACAGCATATCAAGTGTCTCAATGAAATTGTGAATATCTTCTTTAGTAATCTCTCTTCCACGTGTCAGGTCCTTAAGCTGTTCATATGCATCAGGAACTCCATACTTACGGAGTACAGTCTGAATTGGCTCGGCAAGTACCGCATAGTTATTCTCCAGATCTTTTGCAATAGCCTGCTCGTTAACAACAGACTTTCCAAGACCTTTTCTGGTTGAAAGAATTGCCTGTACTGCGTATCCGAAAATAAGTCCCAGATTTCTCTGAACAGTAGAATCAGACAGATCTCTCTGCTCTCTTGAACGAACCAGCTCATCAGAAAGAGCACGACAAAGCGGATTTCCAACCTTAATGTTGCCCTCACTGTTTTCGAAGTCAATCGGATTGACCTTATGGGGCATGGTTGAAGAACCAACTTCTCCATCTTTCTTCTTCTGCTTGAAATAACCTCTGCTGATATAAGCCCACATGTCGAGATCTAAGTCACGAATGATATTGTTGATATGAGCAACCGTATCCAGAATCTTCGCAAGATAATCATGCGATTCAATCTGGGTAGTAATCGGATTAAACTCTGCACAAATTTCACACGTGATAAAGCTCTCTGCCAGCTCTTCCCAGTCAAGCTCAGGAAAGGCAATATCAAAAGCAGCATAATTGCCTGTAGCTCCGTTAAGCTTTCCAAGAATATTGCAGCAATCAAGTTCAACTATCTGCATATTCAGTCTGTGAACGTATACTGCAAGTTCCTTACCAACCGTTGTCGGAGTTGCAGCCTGACCGTGAGTATGAGCAAGCATAGGGATATCAGCATATTCAAGTGCTTTTGCTCCGATATCATTCATAAGCTCATCCAGTAACGGTGCATACAGCTTGTCATGGAAATCAGAAATGAGAATCGAATATGCAAGATTTGTAACATCTTCGGATGTAAGTCCAAAATGAACAAAACATTTAAGATTTCCCATTCCAATTGCCTCAAGCTGCTCATCTACATAGTACTCTCCAGCCTTGACATCATGATTGGTTCTGCTTTCAATTTCCTTAACTCTGAGGAATGCCTTTTCGTCGAATGAATTTGCAATTTTCTCAATCATAAGAATCTCTTCATCTTCCACCCCAACAAATACTGGTGTATCGATATTCTTAATGAGAAAAGTAAGCCATTTCACCTCAACGAAAACTCTTGCCTTCACAAGAGCATACTCTGAAAAATACGGCCAAAGCATATCCTCGATTCTGTCGTACCGTCCGTCCAAAGGACAGATTGCCTTATACTTCTTGTCGAGAATTACCTTGGTGTCTGTGGTTTTGTCGGCCATTACAGCCTCGTTTATGGTGTCACTTCCCATGAAACTCATTCCTTTCTATAAGTTATTTAACTTGATGTATTTTCTTAGGTGTATCGCGTAGAAAATCAACAAGTCATGTGACTTTCGCATTATATCATGGTTTTTGG
>JAILMQ010000140.1 GCA_024692605.1 Eubacterium sp. | reverse complement strand
AGAATGTTTTGATTATCTTAAAAGTACTGGCATCACTCCCATGCCACCAAAAGAAGATGAATACTATAACGGAGGCATCAAGGGATATGGAATGTTTGTATTATACAGAATAATGTCAAGAACTGTTCTTGGAAAGCTGTGTATATCCGATCACAGCAAAAACGGTATAGCAGAGAATATATATATCGTGCAAAAATTCGATGAATATAGAAAGTTACACCCGGGGAAAGCTATGCCAGTGTGGGATACACTTATGAAATATATTCCTCAATCGGATTGATGATATTACCATGCTGAGTGTTCGCTATAATGGAACTAAAAATTTATAAATATACAAGATAGTTATTGTTGTAATAGATTTAAAAATTGTATATAATAAACAGCATAAGTAAAATATATATTGTGGGGTGTGTTTATGGCTAAGTTATATATAAAAGCTCAGGATCTTGAGGAGTACGATTCAGTTAAAGTTTTCAATGAACGTGGTAAAGAAATGTATTATACAAAGGATGATTATATTGCCACAGGTCACAGAATTAAAATCTTCCTTGCAGAAACAATATCTGAATGTGCTTATGTTCAGGAAAAATACGACAGAGATGAGGTTAAGTTCGAATTTGCTGCAAGAGATAAGTTCGGAACCATCTCAAGAGATCATAGATCAAGAATGCAGAGATACAATGTTGATTTTGATGAAGACTGGGAGATTGAAGGCGATGCGGTGTCATGGCAATATGTTGTACACAGCGGTTCCATTGAAGTTATGAAGGTAAGAAGCATGCCTTATCTTATTCCGGGTCAGGCACTGAATATGTGTGATACTCACATATTAGAATTCGACAGTGATTCGGATATGCTTGTTGGTCTTGCATTTGCACTTTCTGTATATGCACTTAATAAATATTCTTATTAAACAAATACTCCCGGAGAATTCTTTCCGGGAGTTAATAATTTGTATAAAAAGGGAGAGAGGTATGAAATAATAAGGTATATTCCAAGGCACTTAAGGGCATTAACAAAAAGGCTGTGATAAAAGTTCCTTCTAAAAAGAAGAAGGCTTATAAAAATTTATTAAAGAAAAAAGGTCAGGCAAATACTGTAAAGATTAAATAGTTTATGGTTACTCAGAAAAACAATCCCAGAAATGTATTTTTATTATTTTTGACTGCATTTATTTGGGGGACATCTTTTGTGGCTCAGGCTGCCGGGATGGAATATATCGGTCCTTTTACATTCAGTGTGGTAAGATATATACTCGGTGGCTCGGCCCTGATTCCCGTAATTATATTTTTTAGAAAAAGAAGCAAGAATCCTCCGGATATGAGATTATCAATCAAATATGGAATACTTTGCGGAATGATTCTTTGTGCAGCCAGTAATTTTCAGCAGATGGCAATGCTTAAAGCATCCACCGGAAAAGCTGGGTTTATTACGGCACTGTATATTATAATTGTTCCCATATTAGGTGTATTTTTTAAAAGAAAGACCAGCCCCGTGATCTGGCTAAGTGTTGCTCTTGCGGTAGTAGGTCTTTACTTTCTGTGTATAGGAAGAGGCGGTAGTTATACATTTGAGATATCGGATGTACAGCTCCTTATATGCTCATTTATTTTTTCTCTTCATATACTGGTGATTGATAAAGCTAATAATGCCGGGGTGGATGGTATAGTAATGTCATCTACTCAGTTTTTTGTGGCAGCTATCATAAGTGTATTTTTCGTTTATCCCATGGATGGGCTATATTATGATATGATGCCTGATATGAATCTAATCATTAATGCGATGCCGGCACTTTGTTATTCCGGTTTCATGGCATGCGGAGTCGCGTATACATTACAGATAATCGGTCAAAATGATGTCAATCCGACAGTTGCTTCCCTTATACTTAGTCTTGAGTCGGTTGTATCGGCGTTGTCCGGTTTTGTTATTCTGAAACAGAATATGAAAGTTGACGAAATAGTAGGATGCTGTATAATGTTTGCTGCAATAATTCTGGCTGAAATGCCTATTGGAAATAAATCTGAAAAAGAGGAAAAAAATGTCACATTTAGATCAGAGTAGAATAAGAAACTTTTGTATAATAGCCCATATTGATCATGGTAAATCAACTCTTGCAGATCGTATTATCGAGATGACGGGAACTCTTACCGAGCGTGAGATGCAGGCTCAGGTTCTTGATAATATGGATATCGAAAGGGAAAGAGGGATTACCATCAAATCCCAGGCTGTACGTATTATATATAAGGCGAAGGATGGAAAAGAGTATATTCTTAATCTTATTGATACACCGGGACATGTGGATTTCAATTATGAGGTTTCCAGAAGTCTTGCAGCCTGTGAGGGTGCAGTTCTGGTAGTGGATGCTGCCCAGGGTGTTGAGGCACAGACTCTTGCCAATGTTTATATGGCCATAGATCATGACCTGGAAGTTTTTCCTGTAATAAATAAGATTGACCTTCCTTCTGCAGATCCGGAAAGAGTCAAGAATGAGATAGAAGATGTTATAGGAATAATTGCAGAGGATGCTCCTATGATCTCTGCTAAAAATGGAATAAATATTGAATCAGTACTGGAGGCTATTGTTGAAAAAATACCGGCTCCAACAGGGGATAATAATAAACCTTTTAAGGCACTTATTTTCGACAGCTTATATGATTCCTATAAAGGAGTTATTATATTCTGCCGTGTGTTTGATGGAATTATTCGTAAAGGCTCCAAGATTCATATGATGGAAACCGGGGCAGAAGCTGATGTGGTTGAAGTAGGAATCTTTGGTGCCGGACAGTTTATTCCTCAGGATGAAATAAGTGCAGGTATGGTTGGTTATATAACTGCTTCTCTTAAGAATGTTAGGGATACAGAAGTTGGTGATACTGTTACAGATGCGGAAAATATGTGTACAGAAGCACTTCCCGGATATAAAAAGGCAAGACCGATGGTATTCTGCGGAATATATCCGGAGGATGGCGCTAGATATCAGGAACTTAAAGAGGCTTTAGAAAAACTTCAGCTTAATGATGCTTCACTTTTCTATGAGCCTGAAACCAGTGTGGCTCTTGGCTTTGGATTCAGATGTGGTTTTCTGGGACTCCTGCATCTGGAAGTAATCCAGGAAAGACTCCAGAGAGAATATAATATTGATATTATTACAACAGCACCTTCTGTTGTATACAAGGTTTATAAGACCAATGGTGAAGTGATTGAACTTACAAATCCATCCAATCTACCTGATCCTTCAGAGATTGATTATATGGAAGAACCTATGGTGGATGCCGAGATAATGGTTACCTCTGAATATACCGGAGCCATAATGAAGCTTTGTCAGGAAAGAAGAGGAATATACCAGAGCATGGAATATCTGGAGGAAACAAGAGTACTTCTTAAGTACGAGCTTCCTCTTAATGAGATAATATATGATTTCTTCGATGCTCTTAAATCCCGTTCCAGAGGCTATGCTTCCTTTGATTATGAGCTTAAAGGCTACAATCGTTCTAAGCTTGTTAAGCTTGATATACTTATAAATCGTGAGAATATTGATGCACTTTCATTCATCGTATTCCAGGATAGTGCTTATGAACGTGGAAGAAAGATGTGTGAGAAACTCAAGAAGGAAATCCCAAGACATCTTTTTGAAGTTCCTATTCAGGCTGCCATCGGTGGCAAGGTTATTGCCCGTGAAACCATCAAAGCCCTTCGTAAGGACGTGCTTGCAAAGTGTTACGGTGGTGATATAACCCGTAAGAAGAAGCTTCTTGAAAAACAGAAGGAAGGTAAAAAGAGAATGCGCCAGGTTGGTTCTGTCGATGTTCCACAGCAGGCATTCACAGCTGTTCTTAAACTTGACGACGACGATTAACCCATTGGGGTCAGACCCCTTTGGGTTGCTGAATCAACCCAAGGGGGTCTGACCCCAATGGGTTACGAGGTAACGTAGATGAAGAAACCCCTTAGTTTATATATACACATTCCATTTTGTGAGCATAAATGTATGTATTGTGACTTTCTTTCTTTTGCGAATGAGACAAATACGAAGAAGATTCAGTATATCAATGCACTGACCAGTGAAATCAGAATGTATAAGCCTTATGCTGACAGATATAGTGTAAAAACCATATATATCGGTGGAGGAACTCCTTCTGTACTGGATGAATCTATGATTGGTAAGATCCTTGATACTATCAATCATATATTTAAAGTGGACAGATTTCCGGAGATTACCATTGAAGTTAATCCGGGTACAATTAAATATACAGATCTTATCAGCTATCGTGAGTACGGTATCAACAGACTTTCCATAGGTCTTCAGTCTGCAGATGATGAGCTGCTTAGAAGAATGGGAAGGATTCATAATTACGAAGGCTTCGTTCAGGGATATGAAGCAGCCAGACGTGCAGGCTTTGAAAATGTGAGCGTAGATATTATGAGCGGACTTCCGGGACAGAATATTCATTCACTGGTAGATACGCTTACAAAGGTTTGTGAATTTGACCCTGAACATATATCTGTTTATTCTCTTCAGGTTGAGGAGGGAACTCCTTTATATGAAAGAAAGGATCTTATTAATATGATCCCGGATGAGGATACCGACAGAAATATGTATGCCATGACTAAAAAGGTTCTGAAGAGTTATGGATATAACAGATATGAGATATCTAATTATTCTAAGCCTGGATACGAAAGCAAACACAACACAGTATACTGGACAGGCGGACAGTATATCGGACTTGGACTTGGGGCTTCCTCCTATTTTAAGGGACAGAGATTTTCAAATATAGATAAAATCGATAATTATATAGAAATCTGTGAAGATATCCGTGAAGAACTTACAGGAGATGTTGATAGAAACAGACTTTATGATCATGCAACTTCGCTTCTCAGGAAAAATGTAGAGAATATATTTATAGATTCCAGAATGGAAGAATTTATGTATCTTGGTCTCAGAATGACTAAAGGAATAAGCAGAAGCGAGTTCAAGGAACGCTTTGACAGGGATGTTTTTGAGGTCTATGGTGAGGTAATAAATCACTATGCAAGACAGGGATTTATTCTGATTGAGGAGGACCGGATAAGACTTACGGATCATGGACTGGATGTATGTAATTACATACTCGCCGACTTCATCCTTGATAAATAATAAGGAGCTTATAAGATTATAAAAATAAGATACTTACCCTCTTTGCCAGATAATCCGGTGAAGAGGGTATTTTTAAATAAATATATGTAGGATTTTTATCAATTTTTCACTAGATTTACCTTGACATAAAGCTATGCAGGGTGTACATTTATATAAGCGATTAGCACTCAAAATATTTGAGTGCTAACAAATACAATTTAATAAAGGGTGGTGATGAAATGGATCATGATTTAGAATATGATCTTGATGAAAGAAAACAGACCATCCTCAAAGTAATCATTTCCAATTATCTACAATCCGGTGAACCTGTTGGATCAAGAACGATTTCAAAGCTTTCTGATCTCAACTTAAGTTCTGCCACCATAAGAAATGAGATGGCAGATCTGGAGGAGCTTGGATATATTGTCCAGCCTCATACCTCAGCAGGAAGAATTCCTACTGATAAGGGTTACAGGTTCTATGTTGATAAGGTAATGTCAGAAAAAGAAGAGACTGAAATTAAAGAAGGGGCATTACTGGAAAGAGTAGATAAGCTTGAATCTTTACTGATGCAGGTCGCCAAAGTTCTTGCGTATAATACACAATATGCAACCATGGTAACTTCTCCACAGTTTAGAAATAAGCAGGTGAAATTCATTCAGTTATCACAGGTGGATGACGAAGAACTGGTTGCAGTTATAGTTGTTGGTGATAATATAGCCAAGAACAAACTGATCAAAGTAAACCGGCCTTTGTCCAATGAAGAAGTACTTAAGTTCAATATACTTCTTAATACATTTCTTCAGGGAATATCTGTTGATCAGATTAACATCGAGCTTATGCAGACTATGAAACAGGAAGCTGGAGAATATGCCGATATACTTGAAAGCATATTCGAAGGAATTGTGGATGCTGTAAAAGAAGCTGAGGAAATGAAGATTTATACAAGCGGCGCTTCTAATATTCTCAGATATCAGGAATTGGGTGATGTTAGTAAAGCAACAGCACTTCTGGAAACATTTGAGGAGCAGACTGGTCTGAATCAGCTGGCTGATGAGACTCTTAAATCCGAGGACTCAGATCATAATATCCAGATCTACATCGGTGATGAGGCTCCTGTACAGAATATGAAGGATTGTTCAATAATCACTTCAACTTATCAGCTTCCGGAGGGTGCGAAAGGTACTATAGGAATAATAGGACCTAAAAGAATGGATTATAAAAAAGTGGTAAAAACACTTAAGACCCTGACGGATGAGCTGGATACGATATTCCAAAATAAAGAGAACAAAAGGAGTGAAAACTAATGGCCAATAGAAGCATGAATGAGAAGCTTAAAAACCTCAAAGCTGAAAAAGAGGGTGAAAAGCTTCCTGCAGAGCAGAAAATAGTTATAAAAGATGGTGAAGAAACCGCAGGAACTCAGGTTACTGTAGATGAAGAGTTAGATATCACAGAAACAGAAAGACCAAAACCTGTTCCTAAAAAGAACAGAAGAGGCGGCAAACAGATACAGGCTCAGTTAGAGGCTGCACAGGAAGCTGCTGAAGGTAATAAAGAAAAATATACAAGACTTCTTGCAGAGTTTGATAATATGAGAGCTCGTAATGAGAAGGAAAATGCAGGAATGTCAGACAAGGGTGCTCTTGAAGCTTTAAAATCAATATTACCTGTTATAGATAATTTTGAAAGAGCTCTTGAATCCGTTAACCAGGATGAAAAGACACCTTTTGAAGAAGGTATAGAAAAGATTTACAGACAGCTTATGGATACACTTGAAGAAATCGGTGTTAAGCCGATGGATGCTGTTGGTAAAGAATTTGATCCTGAATTCCACAACGCAGTTATTCATGAAGAGAATGAAGAGCTTGAAGAAAATGTAGTTGTTGAGGAAATGCAAAAAGGATATATGTATAAAGATTATGTATTAAGACACGCTATGGTAAAGGTGGCGAATTAAATTATTTGCCGGACTGAAAAAGTTTAAAATTATTAGGAGGATATATAAAAAATGGGAAAGATTATAGGTATTGACTTAGGTACAACAAACTCATGTGTTGCAGTTATGGAAGGTGGTAAGCCGGTTGTTATCACTAACGCAGAGGGATCAAGAACTACACCATCAGTAGTTGCATTCCTTAAATCCGGTGAAAGAGTTGTCGGTGATGCTGCTAAGCGTCAGGCTGTTACAAATGCAGACAAGACAATTTCTTCTATCAAGAGACATATGGGTTCTGATTATAAGGTAGAAATAGATGATAAGAAATATTCACCGGAAGAGATTTCAGCTATGACACTTCAGAAGCTTAAGGCTGATGCAGAAGCATATCTTGGTGAGAAAGTAACAGAGGCTGTTATCACAGTTCCTGCTTACTTCACAGATTCACAGAGACAGGCTACAAAGAATGCCGGTAAGATTGCAGGTCTTGATGTAAAGCGTATCATCAACGAGCCTACAGCAGCAGCTCTTTCATATGGTCTTGATAACGAAAAAGAGCAGAAGATCATGGTTTACGACCTTGGTGGTGGTACATTCGATGTATCTATCATTGAGATCGGTGAAGGAGTTATCGAGGTTCTTGCTACAGCCGGCAACAACAAACTCGGTGGTGATGACTTCGATAATAAGATTACAGATTACATGCTTGAAGAGTTCCAGAAGAAAGAAGGCGTTGATCTTTCAGGTGATAAGATGGCTATGCAGAGACTTAAGGAAGCTGCAGAGAAGGCTAAGAAAGAGCTTTCATCTCAGACAGTCACAAACATCAACCTTCCTTTCATCACAGCTACAGCTGATGGTCCTAAGCACTTCGACCTTGACCTTTCAAGAGCTAAGTTCGATGAACTTACAGCTGATCTTGTAGAAGCTACAAGAGGTCCTGTAAACCAGGCACTTGAAGATGCTGGTCTTAGCCCGGATGAAATCGATAAGGTACTCCTTGTTGGTGGTTCTACACGTATCATTGCTGTTAAGGATGCAGTTAAGCATATTACAGGTAAGGATCCATTCCAGGGAATCAACCCTGATGAGTGTGTTGCTATCGGTGCTTGTATCCAGGGTGGTAAGCTTGCTGGTGATGCAGGTGCAGGAGATATCCTTCTTCTTGACGTAACACCACTTACACTTTCAATCGAGACAATGGGTGGTATCGCTACACACCTTATTGAAAGAAATACAACAATTCCTACTCATAAGAGTCAGATATTCTCAACAGCTCAGGATAATCAGGATGCCGTTGATATCAACATCGTACAGGGTGAAAGAGAATTCGCTAAGGATAATAAGTCACTTGGTAGATTCAGACTTGATGGTATTGCACCGGCACGTAGAGGTGTTCCACAGATCGAAGTATCATTCGATATCGATGCAAATGGTATCGTTAACGTTTCAGCAAAGGATCTTGGTACAGGTCGTGAGCAGCATATCACAATTACTTCCGGAACATCACTTTCAGATGATGATATCGAGAGAGCTATGAAGGAAGCTAAGGAATATGAGGAAGCTGATAAGAAGCGTAAGGAAGGCGTTGAAATCAGAAATGATGCTGACGCTATCGTATTCCAGACAGAGAAGGCTCTTCAGGAAGTTGGAGATAAGCTTAACGGAGATGATAAGAAGAAGGTTGAGGATGACCTTGCTTCACTTAAGACAATCATCGAAGGTACAGATATAGATAATCTTTCTGATTATGATATTGAGAAACTTAAGGCTGGTAAGGAAACTCTTATGACATCTGCACAGCAGCTGTTTGAGAAACTTTATGAGCAGAATGGTCCTGGAGCAAATGCTGGTACAGGTGCCGGTACTCCGGACTATGGTGATGATGTAGTTGATGGTGACTTCAAAGAAATTTAATCAGAAGGTGATAGATTATGGCAGAGGAAAGAAGAGATTTATATGAGGTTCTTGGTGTATCCAAGAATGCCTCAGATAATGATTTAAAAAAAGCATATCGTGTTCTTGCCAAGAAATATCACCCTGATGCTAATCCAGGTGATGCTGAAGCAGAGGCTAAGTTCAAGGAAGCATCCGAGGCTTATGCCATTCTGTCAGACCCTGAGAATAGAAGAAAATATGATCAGTTCGGTTTTGCTGCATTTGACCAGAATGGTGCAGGTGATGGCGGATTTGGGTTTGATTTCGCTGACATGGGCGATATCTTTGGTGATATCTTTGGCGATATGTTTGGTGGTGGCTCAAGACAGAGACAGTCAAATGGTCCTGTTAAGGGTGCCGATATCAGAACAACAGTTCGTGTAACCTTTGAAGAGGCTATCTTCGGTACACAGACTGAAATAGAACTTCCACTTAAGGATGAATGTCCTGTATGTAAGGGTAGTGGTGCTCAGCCTGGTCATCCACCTGATACTTGTACAAAGTGTGGTGGTAAGGGACAGGTTGTATATACACAGCAGTCACTTTTCGGTATGGCCAGAACTGTTCAGACATGTCCGGATTGTACCGGTAGTGGTAAGATTATTAAGTTTAAATGTTCAAACTGTGCTGGTTCAGGATATGTTAAGAGTAAGAAGACTATTCAGATCAAGGTTCCTTCAGGAATTGATAATGGACAGTCCATCAGACTTCGTGAGATGGGTGAGCCCGGTATCAACGGAGGCCAGAGAGGTGATCTTCTTGTTACAGTGCTTGTTGATAAGCATCCTGTATTCCAGAGACAGGGATATGACATCTATTCATCAGAGCCTATTTCATTTACACAGGCAGCTCTTGGTGGAAAGGTTCAGCTTAATACAATAGACGGACCTTACAATTATGATATTGCTCCCGGTACACAGACAAATACTAAGGTTAAACTTAAAGGTAAGGGTGTACCAACACTTAAGAATAAAACTGTTCGTGGTGACCATTATGTTACACTTGTTGTACAGGTTCCTGAGAATCTTACAGACGAGCAGAAGTCAATACTTAATCAATATGAGAGTGCATCTGGTCCTGCAGTAAATACCAGATCATCAACAGATTCAGCCGGTGATTTCTCATTTGGCGGACACAAAAAGAAGAAGTTCCGTAAGTAATTAACGGCACTGAGTTAAAGGGACCATTGGGGTCAAACTCCAATGGTCCCTTGACTCGTAATAATTCAAGTGCGAGGCTTATTATGATTTGGAAAAAAATATCAATAGAAACAACAATACATACTGTGGATATTCTTTCGGATTTCCTTTCTGAACAAGGAGTTGAAGGAATAATGGTTGAGGATAATCAGCCTCTTACAGAAGATGAAATCAGGGAAATGTA
>JAILMQ010000135.1 GCA_024692605.1 Eubacterium sp. | reverse complement strand
CTTATTGCTATGACTGGAGCAACAATTGGTAAGTTCGCAATGGTTCCTAAGGTGTCCGAGACAATTTTGGTAAATCAGCGTGTTGGAAAGTTTTTCCTTGGAGATAATCCAATATCTAGACTGCCTTTTATTTATTGTACGCTTAAACAACCAGAAGTAGTATCGGAAGTGATCAATCGCGGTCAAGGAAGCGCTCAACCTAACATTAGTGCTTCTGACATCATGAGTATCCCATGTGTAATTCCTTCTGCTGAAGTAATAGATGAGTTCAATGAATCCACATCGCAGATGTTTGGACTTATCATAAATAATCAGTATGAAAACGCGGTTCTTGCAAACACAAGAGACGCTATATTACCTAAATTGATGTCCGGAGAGCTAGATGTATCTGAACTCAATCTTTAGGCTGCTAAATTATCGTTTATTTTAATATTAAGTTCAATTTTATCATCAAAATCACATAAAATACCTGCTATGCATTTCTGTATTTCTATACTTGGGATATCAACTTCCACGCTATCAAAGGTATCACGTGTTATAGTATCAAACACCGAACCATGTGTGTGTTTTAATAAAATGTGTACATTGTGTTTCACAAGGTAATATAAAAACTCTGGATCAACAATATCCTTCTTTGCCCTAAGTCCATAACAAGATTGAATAAATGCCATTGGAAATGGAATCATCGCCATTTCTCCAACTGTCCCCCTAGCAGATATAATTGAATCATTTCTCTGTAATAACTTTGTAGAACTATGCTTTAATCCTTCCTCAGTAATACTCTTTTCTGTATTGTAAACATATCGATAATCATTATTAAAATCTTTTACAGATAGCCAAGGAATATTACCATTCCAATAGGAATCTATGCTGGTTTTAGGAGTTCCTCCACCTATTAGTTCCATTATTTCTGAAAGCTTATATTTCATACCCAATCGCACCCAGCTTCTTCTTTATCTCCTCTTCTAACTCGTGAGATTTCTTAAACATATCAGAAAGTTCTGATGTCAGACTTGCCATCTTTTCCTCGAATGGCTCGCCATCATCCTCCTGCTCTTCTATGCCTACATATCTTCCTGGAGTAAGTATATAATCCTGCTTAGCTATATCCTCTATGGTTGAAACCGAGCAGAAGCCTTTAACATCTTCCAGTGTTCCATTCTGGAATGACTCAAATGTATCAGCCAACTTCTGGATATCTTCATCAGTAAAATCACGATGCTTACGATCAACCATATGTCCCATCTTACGAGCATCTATAAAAAGAGTCTTACCCTTCTGCTTCTTACCTTTTGTTATGAACCACAAAGTAACCGGAATAGTTACACTATAGAAAAGCTGGGTAGGCATAGCAATGATACCTTCAATGAGATCATCCTCTATGATTCTTTTCCTTATTTCACCTTCACCACTCGACTGAGTTGATAAAGCCCCATTTGCAAGGACTAAACCTATCTTTCCATTAGGTGCAAGATGATGAATCATATGTTGAATCCATGCATAGTTTGCATTACCTGCAGGAGGAAGTCCATATTTCCAACGAACATCATCCTGAAGCTTATCTTGGTTCCAAGGATGATAGTTGAAAGGAGGATTGGCGAGAATAAAGTCCGCCTTAAGTGTCGGATGCAAATCATTTGTAAATGTATCTACAACATCTCCTAGAACTCTCTTGTCAAGATCCGGACTTGCATAATTCTTAGGAAGCACATTTTTAAGAATCTTATTCTCTGCTTCAATAGCCCTCATAGCATCATCTATAATTGTTCCTATTTCAGGAGTATGTGCATTTGCAGCTATATTGCTCCATCTTGCCTCTCTCTTCCGGAACAAAAAAAACATTCTCCATAGTATATGCATCTCTGTCATCCTCGAATCCATCGCCTTCTTCTACAAGTTCGTTATATCTTCTATCAAATGCAGCCGATATATATCTAAGAAATATAAGTCCTATTATTACTTTTCTATACTCTGCTGCAGGAATATGTCCCCACAGAACACATGCTGCGTCCCATAGTTGCTTCTCAAATCCTATATTTGCATTAGTTTTTTCTGCCATGTTATGACCTCTTTCACTTTATTTATAAGGTCTCAAAGAACCTACACTCCTATATTTTAACATACTTCCCAGCTTCTATATATATGTGCCTTTATTCCCTGTTCACTTTCAAGTATGTCTGGCCAGATTGTTCCCTTTTCTTATCCTACATGTCTCTCAAATCTCTTAAATCCTAATATCTCGTCGATCCTCTTCATTGCATCCTCTGGTATTTCTACCTCTACGGCAGCTAAATGATGCTTTAACGTGTATTCCTTTGTTGCTCCGGCTATTACACAGCTTATCATAGGCTGTTTTAATATCCATGCAAGTG
>JAILMQ010000129.1 GCA_024692605.1 Eubacterium sp. | reverse complement strand
ACAGCATGTTCATTTGCCTCATTCATTACTGTCGGCATGGAACCTCCGATACGGCTTGCCTTCTTTGCAAGTGGTATTCCAAGAAATGTATCATAGTCCGGGCGCGCTATCTCGATTGCAGATATCTTCGTAAAATCCAGCCTCTCTCCTGCCAGATATCTTCTTTCAGGATAGTAGAACGCATACTGGATTGGCAGTTTCATATCAGGTGTACCCAGCTGTGCTATGATGGCACCATCTTCATATTCTACTGCGGAATGAATTATACTCTGTGGCTGAATAAGCACTTCTATCTCATCAATATCCTTATCAAAAAGCCAATGTGCCTCAATAACCTCGAGTCCCTTATTTACCATAGTGGCACTGTCGATGGTTATTTTGGGTCCCATGGACCAGTTTGGATGCTTGAGAGCCTGTTCGACAGTCACATTTTCCAATTCTTCCCTGCTTCTTCCTCTGAATGGTCCGCCTGATGCAGTGAGAAGTATCCGAGATACCTTGTTATCATATTCTCCCTGAAGACCTTTTCGATTTCCCTGAAGACTCTGGAATATTGCAGAATGCTCGCTGTCTACAGGAAGTATCTTCACTCCCTTTTCAGCCGCAGCTTTCATAACAAGATGACCTGCAGTAACAAGTGTTTCCTTGTTTGCAAGCGCAATATCCTTTCCTGCTTCTATAGCAGCTAGAGTTGGCTCCACTCCTATCATCCCTACAATAGCAGTAAGGACTATGTCCGCATCGGGCTCAGTAGCCACTGCACATAGTCCCTCCATTCCTGAGACAATTTTTATATCCATATCTGAGAGTTTAACTTTCAGCTCCAGCGCAGCCGTTTCTTCTGCCACTGACAAAATATTCGGCCTGAACTCTCTTGCCTGTTTCTCAATCAGACTAATGTTATTTCCACACGAAAGTCCCACAACTCTCAGGTCGCCATTTGCTCTGACAATGTCAAGAGCCTGCGTTCCAATAGAGCCTGTGGAACCTATAATCGAAATATTTTTCATGATTTTCCTTTTTGTTATAGATATTTATTCTAATCCAGTTTCACCAAGATCAGACTGTCTTTTATAAATCCTGCTGACCAGATAACCGTAGTGTGAAGTCAGATCCTACAGCATGAACTCAAGCAGGTAGTAAATAATAGGTGCAGTAAATATCATACTATCGAATCTGTCTAGAATACCACCATGTCCAGGAATCAGATTTCCATAATCCTTTATATCATTATTTCTCTTGATAGCAGACGCAGCAAGATCACCGATAACTGCAGGAAGTGCTCCAAGCGCACAGATAATGAAGAGATAAAGACTCAGCATCCCATCCATATGCAGCTTTCCATGTATGAAGATTCCGTAGAGTGCACCCAAAACGCCTGCACCGATGATACCTCCGAAAAGTCCTTCGATACTCTTCTTCGGACTGAGCTTAGGTGACATCTTGTGCTTTCCAAAAAGCATTCCAACGCAGTATGCCAGTGTATCGTTTCCCCACGAACAAAGGAACACGAGCACCACAAAGTAACCACCGTTTCCCATTTCCCTGATTCTGTAAATATAAGAAAGCATCACACTTACATAGAAAAATGATGTGAAAGCAGCCATTATTTCCCTGTCATGATATTCAGGAAATCTGAAAACATATACTGCCAGGATCAAAAGCAGATAAGTTATCATGACTGGAAGTGCCAGCTTGCTCAGGTGGAAACCATTTATGATCTGCTTACTGAACATAAGTGTCATATAATATAAAACAGTCCATGCATATGCCAGAATTGCCGGTGACCTTTTTTCAATCTTATAAACACGGCAGAATTCAAAGACACCCGCCAGTGAAAGCAGCATCGTAAATGCCCCCGTAACAGGTCCGCCAATCCAAAGCACTATGAAAGATATGATTACCAGCGCTATACCGCTGATCAGTCTTGTCTTAAACATTTTCCATCCCCATCAGAAATCCGGAGTTATACCCCACCGAATCTTCTATCACGTCCGTTATAATAGTCAATCGCCTTCACAAGTTCATCCTTATTGAAATCCGGCCACAGGGTGTCACAGAAATAGAACTCGGAGTACGATATCTGCCATGGCAGGAAATTCGATATACGAAGCTCACCACTGGTCCTGATCAGAAGATCCGGATCCGGTATTCCGGCAGTATCAAGCTTACCGGAAATGTAATCCTCCGTAATATCTTCAGAGCTTATAATGCCATCCTTCACCTCATCGGCTATCCGACGCACTGCTCTTGTAATCTCATCTCTTCCACCATAATTCAGAGCGACATTAAACTGAAGCCCGGTATTGTCCTTTGTGGCTTCTTCAAGATTATTAATGGCCTCGATTATATCAGCATCCAGTCTGGATCTTTCGCCTATTATTTTGACCTTCATATTGTTCTTGTTTGCCTTTGCAATTGAGCGTCTCAGGAAATCACGAAGTATAGTCATAAGACCTGTGACCTCTTCCACGGAACGTTTCCAGTTCTCAGTAGAAAAAGCATATACTGTGAAATACTTTATTCCAAGATCCCATGCATCTTCGATAACCTGCTCCAGATTATCTGCCCCTGCTTTATGTCCAAAATTTCTGGGCATATGTCTTGCTTTGGCCCAGCGTCCGTTTCCGTCAAGAATGACGGCAACATGCTGAGGAATTTTGTATTCTTTTTTTGTATTATCTTCGGTCTGCGGCATTTATCTCACCTATACTGTCATGATTTCTTTGGTCTTTGTTTCAACCATCTTGTCTATTTCAGCAATAAACTTATCTGTAGCCTTCTGGATATTCTTCTCTTCTTTAGCCTGCTCATCCTCTGAGATTTCTCCTGCCTTGTTCTGCTTCTTTACAGCTTCATTTGCATCACGTCTGGCATTACGAACAGCAACCTTTGCATCTTCACCCTTCTTCTTGATATCCTTTGAAATCTCTTTACGTCTTTCCTCTGTAAGTTCAGGGAAATGAAGGATAACGTTCTTTCCATCATTATTTGGATTGATTCCAAGATCTGAAGTCTGAATAGCCTTCTCGATTTCCTTGATCAGTGAAGCATCCCAAGGTGTTATCATAAGTGTTCTTGCTTCAGGAACAGAAATGTTAGCTACGCCCTGAAGACCTGTAGGTGATCCATAATAATCAACCTTGATCTTGTCAAGTATATGAGGATTAGCTCTTCCAGCTCTGATAGCTGAATAATCTGTTGCTAAAGAATCAATTGTTTTTTGCATTTTCTCTTCATATGGTGTCATTGTTGTAACCTCCGTTTAAGAATTTATAAACTATTGTATAATGTTATTTGTTCACTTTATATTTTATTCTACGCATCAATCTTTGTACCTATCTTTTCTCCAGCCACTGCACGTTCTATAGAATTCTTCTCATTAAGCCCGAAAAGAACCATCGGAAGATGATTTTCCATAGCCAGTACTGCTGAAGCAAGATCGATAACTCCCAGTTTCTGATCAACTATATCACTCATTTTCATGGTGTCATATTTCTTTGCTTTCGGATTCACATTAGGATCACTGTCGTAAACTCCGTCAATTGCTTTAGCTGAAAGAACTACATCACACTCTGTCTCAATCGCTCTGAGAACAACAGCCATATCTGTTGAAAAATATGGATGGCCTGTTCCTCCTGCGAAGAAAACAACCATTCCTTTCTTCATAGCTTTTATTGCCTTGTCACGAACATAAATTTCTGTCACATCTCCTACTGCGTATGGAGTCATAATCTTGGACTTTATTCCAACTCTTCTGAAAGCATCTGCAGCATATATCGCATTCATTATCGTAGCCAGCATTCCAATCTGGTCAGCCTTTACACGGTCCATATCTCCCGAGCTTCTGCCTCTCCAGAAATTACCGCCTCCGATAACAATACCAACCTGAATTCCTTTATCTACCACCTTTTTTACCTCGGCAGCAACCTTCATTACCTCTTCTTCTGAGAAGCCGGTATGCTTATCTCCCGCAAGAGCTTCTCCACTTAATTTAAGTAATATTCTTTTGTATCCCATTTCTGCATCTCCATATTTATGTTTTTATTTTATCTACTCCAGGCTTTCAATTCCATTCTTAAAGAACTGATCAACATCAACATCTGAATGAACCTGTTTACAGAATCCTTCAATAATTGCACCACTGTTAACCTGAACATCACGTGACTTGATATTTCCAACTACAACTGCCGTGGAATCTATCACTACCGCATCTGCTATGTCCACATCTCCCTTTACAGCACCAGCTATGCTTGCAGTAAATGCAGTTATATTTCCAACAGTTACAGAACCTGTTCCGATTTTGACAGTACCAGATGCCCTTATCTCACCTGTAATATTTGCAGCCTCTGCATAAAGATCAGTAGTATCAATATCTCCATTGATTCTTCCGCTGATTATAAGTTTTCCGGCACATCTGACATTTCCATCAACACGTCCGAGAATCTCTATATCTCCATCAGTCTCTATATTTCCGTTGATTATAGTTCCCTTAGTAATATAAGTAGTATCTTCTCCAAGACCTATTATTTCATCAGATCCTCTTAATTCCTGTTCAAGCTGAGGCATACGTACTTCCTTTTTATCTATTTTCTTCAGTTCTTTAATTGATG
>JAILMQ010000110.1 GCA_024692605.1 Eubacterium sp. | reverse complement strand
AACTATAGATGCACCAGACGGCGGAAAGTACAGTTATAAGATTCTTGATTTTACAAGAAATTAGTTTTGATTACATTTGATAAATGTGAAAAAACAGTTGAAACCGTCAGAATTCCTTCTGGCGGTTTTACTTGTTGTTTGATATAGATTATGGAGGAACAGTTATGGCTGAACAAAACAATCAAAATAATAATAAGAAGGGACAGCAGACACAGGATCTCAATCAGCTCCTTAAGGTTCGTCGTGAGAAATTTGAAAATCTTCAGGAAGCAGGAAAGGATCCCTTTGTAATAACAAAGTATGATCAGACTTATCATGCTGAAGAAGCAAGAGCAGAGTATGAAGCTCTTGAAGCAAAACTTCTTGTTGGTAAGGATATGCCTGATACAGAAGGCATGGAGCCGGAAGAAGCAAAGAAGGTTAAAACAGAAGCTTATAATGAGAGACGTGCCATTATGGATGCAAATCCTATTAAGGTCAGCATCGCAGGTCGAATGATGTCTAAGCGTGTTATGGGTAAGGCTTCCTTCTGTAATGTTCAGGATAAAAGTGGAAATATTCAGGTATTTGTTTCCAGAGACGAGCTTGGAACAGACGAATATGCCGATTTCAAGAAACTTGATGTTGGTGATATCATCGGAGTTACCGGATATGTATTCCGTACAATGATGGGTGAGATTTCAGTTCATGCTGATACAGTAACACTTCTTTCAAAGTCTCTACAGGTTCTTCCGGAGAAGTTCCACGGACTTACTAATACAGATATAAGATATCGTCAGAGATATGTTGATCTTATTATGAATCCTGAAGTAAAGGATACATTTATAAAGAGGTCACAGATTTTATCATGCATCCGTAGATTCCTTGATGATCAGGGATTTATGGAGGTTGAAACACCTATGCTGGTTTCAAATGCCGGTGGTGCAGCAGCACGTCCTTTTATGACACATTTCAATGCACTTGATGAGGACCTTAAACTTCGTATTTCACTTGAACTTTATCTTAAGAGACTTATTGTTGGTGGAATGGAGAGAGTATACGAGATAGGTCGAGTTTTCAGAAATGAAGGTGTTGATACACGTCATAATCCTGAGTTCACACTTATGGAACTTTATCAGGCATATACTGACTATCACGGAATGATGGATCTTACAGAAAACATGTTCCGTCATATCGCCCAGGAAGTACTTGGTACAACAACCATTACATATCAGGGTGTTGAAATGGATCTTGGAAAGCCATTTGAGAGAATTACAATGATTGATGCAGTTAAGAAGTATGCCGGTGTTGACTGGAATGAAGTTGCTGATACAGAGGCTGCAAAAGCCCTTGCCAAGGAACATCATATTGAATTTGAAGACTTCCACAAGAAGGGAGATATTCTTAATCTCTTCTTCGAGACATATGTTGAGGAACATCTTATTCAGCCTACATTTGTTATGGATCATCCAATTGAGATATCTCCACTTACAAAGAAGAAACCAGAAGATCCAAACTACGTAGAAAGATTTGAGATGTTCATGAATGGATGGGAAATGTGCAACGCGTATTCTGAGCTTAATGATCCTATTGATCAGAGAGAGAGATTTGCAGCACAGGATGCACTTTCTGATGCAGGTGATGATGAGGCTGAACATACAGATGAAGACTTCCTCAATGCTCTTGAAGTTGGTATGCCTCCTACAGGTGGTATCGGATATGGTATCGATCGTCTTGTTATGCTTATGACAGACAGCCCAGCCATAAGAGATGTTCTGCTCTTCCCGACACTTAAGAGCATCCAGTAAAAAAGCAAGTAAATACAAGGGTTTTCAGAGTTGGTTAGCAAAATTTACGACCAACTTACGACCAAAATAAAAAATGATAGTATATTTATAAAGAAGACACGCTTAGAAAGAGATGATATAAATGGTTTATATCGTCTCTTTTTTTATGAAAAATGAATTTGTGTAATTGCGATATATGGCGCTTTGGCGTATAATATATTTGTCGTATTGTAGTAATAATTGAGGTAACAGATATGGAATATATTACGATTAAAGAAGCTGCGGAAAAATGGAATATTTCTGTACGAAGAGTACAGACGCTTTGTAATGAAGGATCTATACCAGGAGTAAAGAAATTTGGTCATGCCTGGGCGATTCCTGATGACGCAGATAAGCCAAAGGATAAACGTATAAAGTCTGGCAAATACATTAAAGATAATGATAAAGCAAATGGATAGTGAGGTGGAAGCTTGAACAATCAGGTAAAATCAAAACAACGTGTTGCAGATCATGGAGAAGTATTTACAGCTGACCGTGAAGTAAATGCAATGCTTGATTTAGTTAAACAGGAAACGGAACGTGTAGATAGTCGTTTTTTAGAACCTGCATGTGGAGATGGTAATTTTGTTGCAGAAATACTTCGTAGAAAACTGGAGGCGGCAAAAAAAGAGCTATTCCTCCTAAAAAGAAAAAACCATTACCTATGGAATTTGAAAAACAGTCTGTAATTGCAGTTGCTAGTATATATGGCGTTGATTTGTTGATAGATAATGTTATAGCATGCAGGAACAGATTATATGATATTTGGAATAAAGAATATGAAGCTATCTGCAAGAAGGAAGCAAATGATGAATGCAGAGAAGCTATAAGATTTATTCTAAGTCGTAATATTGTTTGTGGAAATGCTTTGAGTTTAAAAGTAGTTGATGATGAAGGAAATGATACGGAAGAACCGATAATCTTTTCAGAGTGGTCATTTGTTATGGGCGATAATATGCAGCGTAAAGACTTTAGGTTTGATAAATTGCTTGCAGGTGATTATGAGCCTCAGGCAGATAAGAATAATAAGAAAAGAGAAACAGAAGGACAAATGACTCTGTTTTCTGAAGATAAACCAAGTGATGAAGGAGAATTTTTAACATCATATATTGCTGATTATAGGAGGATACAGGAACATGGCCAATAATTTATATAATACTATGTATAATCCAGATGTACTGTCTTGTATTGCAAATCTGTCAAATGATGAAGTATTTACGTAAATGTCCGTATTGTAGTGGATATTTATTACTCAAAGGATTCAATGATTTTGCTACGAAATATCCGCAGCTTGCGGAGGAGTGGAAATCAGTAATATATTCAAGAGCCAACGGATCAATGTGTCCCGTTTGCGCTGAACGAGCTGTACTGACAGGGTATAACGACTTGGCTAACAACTCAAAAAACTCCTGTGTAAACATCACCTGTCTGTTCTTTTTTGTTTTGATACTCTCTTTTGGATAACTGAATTGTTATTTTGTGCATCTATAACATTTTTTATGAGCTTGAACAGCTACTGTTGATTTTTTATCGGATTTGTTGCATAATGATGCCGGTACCCCCAATGCTGACTCAAAAGCTACATTTATTGCCTTTGATTTGACATACAGAGTTAAAGAAACAAATAGTATTATCGGCACATTTTTATAGGCTTACAACGTCACCGGAATGTGCTGTCGCTTTTCAGAAGGAGGTCATCAGAT
>JAILMQ010000053.1 GCA_024692605.1 Eubacterium sp. | reverse complement strand
GACTTGCTGTCTGTACTATCTCAGCTACAGGTCTAGCTTCATCAAACTCAGGAATATTAACGGTAAATTTTTTGTTTGTCATCTTAATTTCTCCTCTGAAATAAAATACTTTTATATCCTCAAATCATCTGCAAAATCACTTATTTTACGAAGTCTTTTGTTTATGCCGGATTTACCCAGCGGGGGTGTAAACAAAAGACCAAGATGTTTAAGAGGTAAATAAGGATTTTGAAGTCTGATTTCAGCTGCTACTTTTAAGGATTCAGGCAGAGCCTCCAGCCCCACTGTTTCCTGTATAAACTTTATATCATCAAGAGATTTTTCGCGGCATTTGCTGTTTTAGCCATATTAGCCGTATCGCAGTTAACCTCTCGATTAATACTGTTTCTAAGATCCTTCAGGATTCTGATATTTTCAAATTCCATATATGAGTTTGAAGCACCCATATTACCAATAACATCTGATATGGTATCTCCATCTTTAATATATACTACATACCTGTCACGTCTTTTAACGATACGGGCATTCATATGAAGACTGTTTAAGATTCCAACCAGTTTTCCGGCATCTTCTTCACTCAGTGTTACGATTTCAAACTGGTATGCCCTCTCCGGGGAAGAGATGGAGCCACCGGCAAAGAACGCACCTCTCAGATAAGCAGTTTTACAACAATTCTTCTGAGTTATTATCCCATCAACATGTATATGAGTTCCATCAGCCGAAAGTTTAAGCTTTTTAAACAGAACCTCTATATACTTCTGGTCATTTATTAAAAGCTTACGATGATGCATTATTTCGTTGGACTTAACTATGTCATCACTGTTTATATCTGTAATCATCAGAAGAAGCTTTATTATCTTTTGTTCAAGATTATCATTATCTGCTCTTATGGCAAGGATGTTACTATTTTCTCCTTCAAGTCGGCCATTCACGGAAATAATACCTGCCAGTTCAGCAATCCTGCAATGAATACTCTTTGGATAGATTTCGCTGATTTCAAGTTTTAAGTCAGATGAAAATGACATTACGCCTCACCCTTAACATATGTATCATTTGCCACATCTCTATGAAATACCCTGAAGGAATAAGGGAGTTCAGAAAGCTTTTCATAAAGAAGATTCGCTATGGTTACAGAACGATGTCTTCCACCGGTACAGCCAATACCAATGATCAGCTGATGTCTTCCTTCTTTTTCATTAAATTCCTTAATCAGAAATCCGATCATTTTTGAAAGCTGGTCAAGAAATTCCCTGCTTTCAGGAGCATTCATTACATACTCCCGGACCTCTTCATCATTTCCGGTTTTCCTTCTTAATTCTTCTTCGTAGTAAGGGTTAGGCATAAACCTTACATCAAAAACATAATCCGCATCCTGAGGAATACCGAATTTATATCCAAAAGACATAACCGTAACGATCATGTTGTTATAGTCTTTATCCATGGAGAATATCTTAATTATCTCAGCCTTCAGCTCTCTTGTCAGAAGATTTGACGTATCCACTGTATAGTCCGCTAGATTACTTAGGAATGCTATTCTCTTACGTTCTTCATTTATACCATTTTCAATAGAACCACCACTTGTAAGTGGATGGTCTCTTCTGGTTTCCTTGAATCTTTTTACCAGAGTCTTATTAGAAGCATCAAGATAAAGAATTTCAAAATTAAACTTATTCTCACGCATTTTATTAAGAACATCATTCAGATCTCCAAGAGTCTCGCCGCTTCTGATATCCACTCCCACAGCAATCTTATCCTGATCAAAATATCTGTCACTAATAAGTTCTATAAATTTATCAATCAGTACAACCGGCAGATTATCTACACAGAAGTACCCCATATCTTCTAAGGATTTTAATGCAGTTGATTTTCCGGCCCCACTCATACCTGTTACAATAACAAAACGCACCCTGATTCTCCTTTATTGATTATTCAAAATCGCCTATTAATTTAACCTCTGTTTCCAGATCTACCCCATATATATCTTTAACTTCACTCTGAACATATTTAATCAGATTAAATACATCCGTTGAAGTAGCATTTCCTGTATTAACAATAAAGCCACAATGCTTCGGACTCACCATCGCACCACCGATGGATTTACCTGCGAGTCCCGAATCCATAATAAGCTTTCCTGCAAAATATCCTTCGGGTCTTTTAAATGTAGAACCTGCGCTGGGATATTCAAGAGGCTGTCTCTCCCGTCTTCTGGAATTAAGATCATTCATAAGAGAACTGATTTCTTCTTTATCTCCCTTTTCCAGCGCCAGAGTTACACCCAGAACAATGAATTCCTTTTCCATGGCAATACTGTGACGATATCCAAAGTCCATATCATTGCCTTTTATTTCTTTAATCTCACCGTTATCAAGGATTCTGACAGACTTAACAACATCCTTCATCTCTCCGCCGTAAGCACCTGCATTCATATATACAGCGCCGCCTATGGTTCCCGGAATGCCTGAAGCAAACTCAAAACCCTTTAATTCATTTTCAAGAGCAATTTTAGAAACTTTGGAAAGCAACGCACCCGACTGAGCATAGATTTCATTTCCCGATACGGATATTTCATCAAATCCTGTAGATAACTCGATAACAGGATCGGATATTCCTTTATCGGAAACAAGCAGATTACTGCCATTACCAATAATAAGAGGCGAGCTTCCTTCTTTTTTACATATATCCATAACTTCAAGAAGCCCGTTTTCAGATTTGATTTTATATAAACGTTCAGCTATTCCACCGGTTTTAAATGTTGTATGAGCTGACATAGGTTCATTTTTTAATAACTCGTAATCCATACTCTTTTCAATACTTGACCTTTACATAAAATAAAACTCTACAAGATATAATACTACCTTGTAGAGTATATTTTTTCAATATGTAAAATAATTAAAAATTATCATATTTTTATGATTTTACTGTAAGAATGTACTATAAAACAGCAGCCGCACCACCATACATTCCTGCATCGTTTCCCAGCTTGGCAAGTTCAAATCCGGTATTCTTGCAGGCATGGAAGGCATACTGCTGATAATACTTCTTTGCAGCATCTAAAAGAATCTCACCGGCTTTGGATACTCCACCACCGATAACGAACACCTCAGGATCAACAACACAGGAAATGTTTGCCAATGCATATCCAAGTCTCTTTCCATGTTCTTCAACAAGACCGACTGCAATCTCATCACCACTCTTAGCAGCATCGAATATCTCTTTTGCTGATATGTATTTAACCTCTCTAAGTTTTGAAGGCTTATCAGAATCATTAAGAGCTTTGTTAGCTAGTCTTACAATTCCTGTTGCAGAAGCATACTGCTCCAGACATCCCTTCTTACCACAGTTACATACATCCTGCTCATTAAGATCAATTGTCATATGACCAATCTCTCCACCTGCTCCATTAACTCCGGCAAGCATCTTTCCATCAATGATGATACCACCACCGACTCCGGTTCCAAGAGTTACCATGATAATACTGTGATGTCCCTTACCACCGCCTTGCCAGTATTCACCAAGTGCAGCCATGTTAGCGTCATTTCCTACCTTTACAGGGAGTCCGATAAGTCCGCTGAGTTCATCAGCTGCATTGAATACTCCCCAGCCTAAGTTAACACATTTTAAAACTGTACCATCTTCTCTGACAGGTCCCGGAACACCCATTCCAACACCCTTAACATCAGCTTTGTCTATCCCTTTTGTAGTAAGATTCTCATCTATTGATTTAGCGATATCTGAAAGAATTAAAGAACCACCATCATCAGTTCTGGTAGTTATCTCCCATTTATCCAGAAGCTCACCACCTATGGAAAAAAGACCGATCTTTACGGTTGTTCCTCCAATATCAACTCCATAAACATATTGTGACATCTTATTATCCTCCTAAATACTTTTCTCAGGTCTTTCCCTGCTGTTTTTATTTATTAATGCCCTTGGTAACTCTGTTGTAAAGCTCCTGAGCTGCATTATATCCCATTTTCTTCTGTCTATGATTGACAGCGGCAGATTCAACTATGATAGCCAGGTTACGTCCCGGTCTTATTGGGATTGAATGTGAAATAACCTTTGTTCCAAGGAATTCAGCATACTGATCCTGAAGACCAAGTCTGTCATAATTAGCATCCTTGTCCCACTCCTCAAGTTTTATCACCAGATCCACCTGCTGTGATAACTTAACACACTCTACACCGAACATGGTCTTAACATCAATAATACCAATACCTCTCAGTTCTATAAAATGTCTTGTTATCTCCGGAGACTGGCCAATAAGCTGTTCGTCGCTGACTTTCTTGATTTCAACCACATCATCTGCAACAAGACGATGACCTCTCTTAATAAGCTCAAGAGCAGCCTCGGATTTACCTATACCACTATCTCCCATAATGAGAACACCTTCACCAAAAACATCTACAAGAACGGCATGTACTGATATTCTTGGAGCCAGTTCTTCATGAAGATATCTAACTGTTTCATGTATAAATGAAGATGTTGTGGAATGACTTGTAAGCACCGGTATACCATGCTTGTTACCGGCCTCGATTACAAAATCATATGGTTCAATATCACGACAAAAAACAAGACAAGGAATAGGATAATCGAAAAGTCTGTCGAATATCTCTATATTCTCTTCCTTTGTGTGCATATCAGCAAGATAAGCATGTTCAACATTTCCGCATATCTGAATTCTGGTTGTGTCGAAATGCTCAAAGAATCCTGCCAGCTGAAGCGCAGGACGATTGATATCCGGATCACTGATAAGAATATTGTCAGTATCAATTTCCGGAGTATGATTCTTTAGATTCATCTTATGTATAAACTCAGTAAGAGTTATACTGTATTCTTCCTTCATCCAAACCTCCCAACATATGTGAAACTTATGTCATTATACCATACATAATATATTCGGACAAAGGGAAATGATTAAAAGATATTCTATGTTTTCTGATTTAATGTTATACTTATACAGAAAGCGAGGAAAACCATGGAAGTATTCAACATTGAGGATGAACTTAATAAGCTGCCACATAAACCCGGTGTTTATATAATGCATGATGAAAACGAAGCCATTCTTTATGTGGGTAAGGCTCTGGATCTTCATAACCGGGTACGTCAGTATTTCAGATCTGGACATGGACATAACAATTCACCAAAAATACTAAAAATGGTTTCTCAGATTTCATTTTTTGAATATATTATCACTGCTTCTGAGATGGAGGCTCTTGTACTAGAATGTAATCTCATAAAGGAATACCGGCCTAAATACAACACTCTCATGACAGATGATAAGGGTTATCCATATATTATGATCACCATAAATGATGATTTCCCTAGAATTATGAAAAGCCACCGCATGAAGCGTGACAAAAACTTATACTTCGGACCATACACGGATAATAAAGCTGTTAACGATACTATTCATCTTATAAAAAAACTATTTAAGATCAGAAACTGCAACAGAGATCTGGACAATCGAAAGAATAATGACCGTCCATGTCTTTATTATCAGATTGGTGAATGTCCCGGCCCCTGTGCAGGACTTATCTCCAAAGAAGAATATCATAAATATATAGATAAAGCCGCCAGTTTTCTTAATGGAAATACAAAAGATATCCTAAAGGAATTAACGGATCAGATGAAACAGCAGGCTGCAGATATGGAATTTGAAAAAGCTGCTGAAACCAGAGATCTTATCGAAAGCATTAATAAGATATCTGAAAAGCAAAGAATCAACGCCACCAGCACAGATGACAGAGACATCATTGCCCTTGCCAGAAATAATGAAGATGCTGTTATATCTATATTCTTCGTTCGTGAAGGAACTCTTCTCGGACGTGAAAATCACCATATGAATATAGACGTAAATGATACTGATACGGAAATAATAACTGCATTTGTTAAACAGTATTATATGGCAACGCCATATATTCCAAAGGAAATACTTACAGTATCTCCTATTGAGGAAACCGAACTTATCACAGAATTTCTGACAGATAAAAAAGGTCAGAAGGTCACCATATTAGTTCCACAAAAGGGTGACAAAAAAGGTCTGGTGAAGCTGGCTTCAGACAACGCAAATCTTGTACTAAGCCAGGATATAGAAAGAATCAAAAGACAGGAAAAACGAACCATCGGAGCATGTAAAGAAATCGCTGATATAATAGATAAGGAAAATGTATCCCGTCTGGAAGCTTTCGATATATCAAATATATCCGGATACCACAGCGTTGCATCCATGGTGGTGTTTATAGACGGAAAACCCAAAAGAAACGCATATAGAAAATTCCGTCTTCGAACAGTTGAAGGACCTGATGATTATGCATCCATGAAAGAAGTGCTTTCCAGAAGATTTACTAACGAAACATTGGGAGACTTTCCGGATGTTTTAATGATGGACGGAGGAAAGGGCCAGGTTCATATAGCCGAAGCCGTTCTAAACAGCCTGGGACTCGAGATTCCCGTCTGCGGAATGGTTAAGGATGACAATCATAGGACAAGAGGTTTATACTATAAAGATAAAGAGGTTGAATTTAAAGAAGGCAGCGAAGCCATCCGAATGATCACTGCTCTTCAGGATGAAACCCACAGATTTGCCATCACCTATCATAAGCTCCTCAGAAGCAATGAACAGGTAAAGTCCATACTGGATGATATAAAAGGAATTGGCACAAGAAGAAAGAAGGCTCTGCTCTTACATTTTAAAGATATAGACGCAATAAAGCAGGCTTCAATAGAGGAACTTGCTGCAGTTGATGGAATGAACATCAAATCAGCAACTGAAGTGTATAACTTTTTTAACTAATTAATTCATAAATAAAAAGAAACTAAAAATCAGGAGAAGGTTATGGGACAATTTTTATTTCCAACAGAATATTACGATTCAACATATTCAATTGATTTTCAAAAGTATTATGATATGGGTTACAGGGGACTGATTTTCGATATTGATAATACTCTCGTGCCTCACAACGCCATGCATGACGACAGATCCAGAAAGCTTTTCAAGGAACTAAGGGAGATTGGCTTCAAGGTATGTTTTGTATCAAATAATAAAGAACCCAGAGTAAAAAAATTCAATGATGAGATAAACTGCTGCTATGTATATAAAGCAGGTAAGCCTAAGCCGGATGGTTTTATAAAGGCCATGAAGAAAATGAAAACCAATCAGGGTAATACATTATTCATCGGGGACCAGATATTTACTGATATATGGGGAGCAAACAACGCTCGTATTCACAGTATTCTGGTGAATAAGATAGATAAAAAAGAAGAATTCCAGATAGTTCTGAAACGTTACCTGGAATTTCCAATAAAAAAGTTATATCTGTTAAGACATAAAATGCAGACAAATTGAAAAACCCAACGGAGATTTCTCCGCTGGGTTTTATTCATTCTAGAGTACGTCAGCCCTAAGTTTTTTAAGGACCTGATAAGTCTTTGTTCTAAGCTCTTCTGCTTCAAAAAGAGTAAGCATTGTATCCATATCGAACTTAGTCTTCATAAGAGAATCAATCCAGTCATTTACGTAATCCTTTACGTAATCAACGTTCTCGTCAGACTTATCCTTAAGGATGGACTGAATATTATTGATATTCTCAACAACAGAAGGAGTTGTAGTTATATTACTACCTGATGGTGTTGAAGAACCTTCATCTGAAAGCTCGATAACCTTACCGGTCTTAGTAATAATAACCTTCTTGTTTGGTGTTGACTCAGGTTTAGCCTGAATTCCGCCACCCTTCTTATCGATGAGCTTCTCAGTAGCCTTTACGAGGCATACAACAGCATATGTAGCTTCCTGAGGTGTCTGCTCAGCCTGTCCCTTTGTATCATGCTGATACCAGAGCCACTCTGATTTAAGAAGCATTTCCTCGATCTTAGAATCATCAAGAAGTTTCTTAAGATCATTATCCATTGTAGGAGCAACACTTCTACCGAAGAGACCACCCTTATTAGACTGTGATGTATCACCCTTCTTATATCTTGAAGGAACAGAGATATTATCATATGTCTTCATAAGGTGCTTCTCAGCAACCTTTGGATCATAATCACTACTGATAATAGCAATCTTTCCACCATTAAGACCATTAACGATCATATCCTCACAAGCCATAAATACAAGAGTCTTCTGACGATCATCGATCATCTGCTTGATCTCGTAATTAGTCTTTGATTTCTCAAGGATTGCATTCTTACGAACCTTAAATGCCTTAATCTTCTCTTTGATACTGAAGAACATCTTCAGAAGTGAAGGATTAGCATTTACATAGTCGTTGATCCATGTAATCTCAACATACTGATGCTCGATCTTGTTAGAAAGCTCATAAACATTGTATCCATCGAAAACAACATTAAGTGTTGTATAAAGCTTTTCGAGGATCTCATACTTCTCTTCCCAAGGACGATTTGAAACCTCAGAATTAACAAGCTCTTTGATACCACATTCATAGAAAACCAGGTTATATTCATAAAGACCTTCGAAGATGTTGGTCTTACCTGTAAGCTGAGCACCTGCACCAAGAATCTGAAGATTCTTCTTCATATCAGGCTCATTCTCGATATAGAGATAAACCTTCTTAACAAATGC
>JAILMQ010000038.1 GCA_024692605.1 Eubacterium sp. | reverse complement strand
TGCCATCCATGGCCAGCAGGCCTTGTACCAGGCAAGAGTGAAATCGCGGTAATTACGTACTGTGTCTCCAAATCTTTTATAGGATTCACCATCCTTATTGAAAACCTTCACTACTTCCATTCCATTTATATATTCGATAATGGTATTATTCATCTTTGAGGCCGATTCATAGTAATCATTCATCTTTGCAAAACCAGCCTTCATCATCATTCCCATCGCAAGAAGTCCAACTACTATAGGAACAAGCGACAGGAGTCCCAGCTTCCAGTTAAAGATAAACATAAGCACTATTATGAGAATCGGAATAAATATATTGGCTATACCTTCAGGAATAGCATGAGCAAGAAGCAGCTCTATCTGATCTATATCATCGATAAAAACCTTCTTGAGTCTTCCTGTTCCTATATCCATAATATTTCCAAGCGGCTGATTCTCAAGCTTTCGTTGAAGTGAAGTACGTAAGTTTTTAAGTGTGTTATACGCACTGATATGTGAATATATAAGTCCCTGTGTATATATAACTCCATACATTGCTTCGGATATTAGTATATAAATTATCCTTAGAACCGCATATCTGACATCCAGATTTTCTCCCCTCGTAAGCGGACCAAGGAGCTGATATATAAAGAAATACGGCAATATACTAGACACTATGCCAATACACATAAGCACCGCTGCCAGCACAGTATATTTCTTATACTCCCCTATATAAGGTGATACTTTTTTTAACATATTTCCCTTTCCTTTCTACTACAATGAGTTTACTTTTTTAGAATATGCGAAGTACGTCCCGTGAAATAAAGGCAAAATAAAAGCCACACAGTTAGTTAATTCTAACCACGTGGCATTCTATTATATTTCATATTTTATTTCTAACAATTACGACTACATTTTTAACACAAATGGAGCATTTGCAATTTAACTCATACACGCCATCGAATATTTTTTCGGAGTTGTTCCATATTTTTTTGTAAACTCCTTCGCAAAATGACTTAGATTATTATACCCTGCCAAAGTTGCTACCTCAGTAACATTTCTATAACCTGTATTAAAAAGTGATGCTGCATATTCAAGTCTTTGCTCTTGAACATAACTATGAATTGATGTTCCATACATACTTCGGAACAGTCTTACCAGCTTACTCTTGCTTACGCCTAACTCTCCTGCAATTTTCTCTACGTTATAATCCTCAGCAGGTCTTAATTGTATATTTGCTCTAAGCTTTTCTATAAGTTCCGCATCTCTTTTATCAAGCTTTACAGGTTCCTCTGTCTGCGATTTTTCTGACTGGAATAAATCATATAGAACAATACCCAGAAGTTCTATCATCTTTCCTTCAAGGAATAATCCTCCAAATTCTGCATATTTCTCTGCACAGTCTATTTCAGATAGAATACGGTACATTTTGGGAGTTATAGCCGTAACATGAACATGTGAATATATCTCATTTTTTATAGCCGAAAATCTTTCATCCGTAAAATAGGAACCTAAAATTTCTTCAAATCTTTCTGTCGGCATCTGAATGCTCTTAAACTTGAAGTCGATTCCCTTTTTGTAAATCATAGAAGAGCTCTCATTTTTATATCTATATATGCAGAGCTCTCCCACATTCATGGAAACTATTTCTTCCTTCCCAGTAGACCGCTCCTTCTTGTTCCATTTAATATCCTGATTTAGATTGAAGATAATCTGAACCTCATCAGCACCATGCGCCTCTTCTCTCTCTGCTGATATATCTTGATTAAAGCTCATAGTCCAATCATTATAAATGATATCGCTACGGCTTCTTTTCTCCGATATCTCCATAGTGCCATACTTAGCCGGTAATCTTTTTATTCCACTAGTATATTCTGATAAATCTTCGCTAGTTAGTCTATTAGTCATCTGCTATAATCTTACCTCTATCTATACATAAGACATAATCACAACATTTATCTATAAGTTCAGGATCATGGGTTGAAACCAGAACCGTCTTTCCTGACTCAGCTAAATCTTTTAATAGTTCACCAACTTTCTCCATATGTGCAAAGTCGAGACCCGAAGTCGGTTCATCAAAAAGCAGCAGCTTCGCTTCAGCTCCTATGGCAGATGCAATAGCCACTCTCTGTTTCTGACCACCTGATAGTGCCATAGGATGTTTATCCTTATATTCCAGTATTCCAAGTTCAGACAGTATCTCATCACATCTAGCCTTATCCTCCTTCTCCATAGAGAGAAGAACCTCCGATTCTACACTGTCCGTGAAGAGCTGATGATTTACATCCTGCATAACCATATAACTTAACTTTAGTCTCTTTCTTCCTTTGTATACTCGGGCGCTTTCTTCAATTACACCCTTGCAATCTTTTTCCAGTCCGCAAACGCACCTTAGAAATGTAGACTTTCCCGCTCCATTTCTACCAGTAACCGCGATAACTTTTCCCTTAGGAAGCGCAAGCTTGGGAATATTAAGACTTAGCATATCCCCATCATCAGCAGATAACTTATGCTTAAAAAAGAAATATGGTTTTTGATCATACGCAAAGTAAAAATCCTTAAGAACTATATCATCCTTCTTAGTATTCCTATCAAGAACATTATGTCCAGACAGTCGTCCATTTCTAAAGTTCTCTATAAAGTTCTCTTCTAGTTTTACAGGTCGAAGCTTGAGCTTTTTCACCTCGTTCTCGTCAAATGCAGCAAACTCATTTCGGCTCCATTCATGCTCTATCTTTCCTTTATTCAAATAGATTATTCTATCCATCAGGTCTTTCAGATACCAAAGTCTATGTTCCGAGATTACTACTGTCTTTCCTTCTTCTTTCCATCTACATATAGATTCTTTTAGGTCTTCCATAGCATCCCAGTCAAGATTCGATGAAGGTTCATCCAGCAGGATAACATCTGGCATAAGAGCCGATACTGACGCACAGGCAATTTTTTGTTTCTCTCCTCCAGAGAGTTCAAAAAGACTTCTTCCAAGAAGAGGCTCCAGCTTCATTTCTTTTGATATAACATTCGCCCTCTTCTTTATCTCCTTTGGAGCGAGTCCCACATTCTCAGGACCAAATGCAATCTCACCATCAGTATCTACAGAAAAAAACTGACTTCTTGGATTTTGAAATACCGTACCAACTGTTCCTGCAAGATCATACAGTTCAGTGGTTATTATATTCTTGCCATCTACCACTACATCTCCGGTCAAATTGCCTTGATAATAGTGTGGTATAAGACCATTTATCAACCTTATGATAGTAGTCTTTCCAGAACCCGAAGCTCCCGTGAGTAGAACTGCCTCTCCCTTTTTAATAGAAAGTGAAACATCCTTCAACAGTCCTTCTTCAGAACCTTTATATTTAAAACTAACATTTTTTATTTCAATAATATTTTCCATCATCTTTTTCATGTAACTGTTCTGCAGTTACTTTATCTTAAGTATTTAAAATATATAAAGCTCGCTGTAGCTAATGTAAAAATGAATATAAATGTATAATCAGCCATTTTAAGTTTCAGCTCCACAACACTTGTTCTTTTTACCTTTCCTCCAAGTCCTCTTGTTATAGCCGCTGCCGATAATTCATCTCCGATACTAACGCATGAAAAGAGCAAAGGAATCATTCTATACTCAACCATTCTAAATGCATTTCCACCACCAAGCATGACTCCGCGCATCTTCATAGCGTCCCTGATAGATGCATATTCTTCCTTGATTGTTGGGAAGAACCTCATAACGACAGCAAGAGCTATAGTGATTCCATCAGGCACATGCATCTTCTGCATAGCTGACATTAATTCCCCTATTTTTGTAGTCCTTACAACATACCAAGCAGTTATGATTGAAGGAAGAAACTGTACCACTATTCCACAGTAGCCTATAAGCAGGGATTTAATAAGTCCATCAGGTTTTTCAGTCAAAAATCTAAGCATAAGAATAAGTGCGACAGCATACATTACCAAAAATCTGATAGCACTTGCATACTTCTTTTCTACTATGAGAAGACCAATTGGTATTAAAGTAATGATTATTCTGATTATCCACTGAAGTGTTGTAGTTGCACTCATCATTATTATCGTTGAAACAACTAGAACCATAAAAAGTTTAGTTCTGGGATCAAGCTTCAGACTCATTTATACTATGCCCGCCTTCTCAAAATGCTTCTTTACAGCTGCCTTACCAACAAAAGCACCTATACATCCAAATACAAAACAAATCACAAGAAGAAATACCAATGTTTTAGAATTAACTGCTCTAAAGAGGTTATCGCAGTATTCTGCTGAGTAACCTTCATCCAGCAGCCCCTGTCTATAAGATGTTGCAGTTACAACAACTGGGAAGTAATTAGCACATACCCATAGACTGAATATTCCATAACTGATAACTATCTTCTTAAAACTCTTATACTCTCCTGATCTTGCTATCAGATCAGCTATGACTCCTACTAATATAATAAGAGGAGCTCCTAGATATCCCATGCCGAGTACAAACATCATGATTGCTATAATTATCGACATTATTGTGATCATTCCGAACTTCTCTACCTTTGAATAGAAAAGCATCATCGGAATAGATCCGGCAAGAGGTATCATAACCACATATGAAGCTACAATATAAGGATGAATATACCCAAGCATTCCACAGGCAAATTCAACCACAAGTAATATAGCAGTAAAGATTCCAACCGTAATAAAGTCCTTCGGGGTAAGTTTTTTTGATTCCATTATTAGTCCTCCATAATAGTTGTTAGATACGATTAACTAGAGATATTATCACATCAACAAAAACATTTCAATACAAATATTTATAACTCTTTATGCCATCTGCCAGTTTTCAGCCTTCTGTCTTATCTTTACGAACTCGCTATACTTTCCACCACGATTAATCAGCTCAGCATGAGTACCCTTCTCAATCAGACATCCATTATCTACAACCAGGATTTGATCTACAGATTCTATGGTTGCAAGTCTGTGGGCTATTATGATAACAGTCTTTCCCTTAGAAAGCTCTGTGATAGCACCCTGTATAAGATGCTCATTTTCAGGATCGATACTGGCTGTTGATTCATCCAGGATTATGATAGGAGCATCCTTAAGTATTGCTCTCGCTATAGATATTCTCTGCTTCTGTCCTCCCGACAGAGTTCCGCCGCCTTCTCCGATCACGGTATCATATCCATCAGGCAGTTCCATGATAAAGTCATGACATCTGGCCTTCTTTGCAGCCTCTATCATTTCTTCTTCAGTTACATTATCCCTGCCAAAACAGATGTTTGCTCTTATTGTGTCATTGAAGAGATATACATTCTGGAATACCATGGAAATATTTGAAAGCAGACTGTCGCAGGTGAACTCAGTAAGCTTGTGCCCTCCCAGAGATATATTTCCAGAAGATGTATCATAAAATCTGGCAATCAGATTACATATAGTTGTCTTACCACTTCCTGACGGGCCAACGATTGCAGTAGTGCTTCCCTCAGGGAGCTTAAAGGATACATCCTTCAGAATCTTTCTCTTGTTGTCATATGAAAAGTCTACATTTTCAAATTCTATATCGAATCTCTTTGGCTTAATATCCGTACCCTTCTCATCTAAAAGACTACCCTCTGAGATTTCATTTAACTTATCCAGAGCATTATTTATAACTGCCAGAACGTGTGCGCTGTCAGCTATCGGTTCAACACTTCCGAATATAGACATAGATAGAAATGCTACAACTATAACAAACTTAAGCTCCATATCTCCGGCAATACCTGCATACATTACTGATATTACCATCCATGCACTCGCTGCCTTTAAAGCAAAAAGATGCAGGCAGTTATAAGGAATAAATCCACATTCTATCTTTAGAGCAATCCTTTTTGCACTGGCTACTGCATCTCTAAATGATGCTATTGAAGCTCCTTCCATTCCAAAGGATTTAACTACCGGAAGTCCTCTTGTATATTCAAGCGCAGCCTGTGTGAGTCTCTCATTTTCTTCATTTAAGACCTTTGTATTTTTGCTACTGTGATACGATATCATACTAAGAAAGAGAAATGAAACAACCACTCCGAGTACTGCTATAAGAGCCGCCTTCGGACACATAACTCC
>JAILMQ010000019.1 GCA_024692605.1 Eubacterium sp. | reverse complement strand
CATAAAAAAATCCACCCGGTTTTTCCATAATCTGATCCAGAATATCAGCATCCTTGGCTGCAAGAAGCATTTCGTAATTTTCAGCATATGGATTCCACATTTTAAGATTATTCTCTATGGAGTCATTAAACAGAACAATTTTCTGATTTACAACAGATAAAGATTCCTTAAATACCTTTTCGGGAATCTCAGACATTTTCTTTCCGTCAAATCTAATCTCACCGCTCCAAGGCTTATACAGGCCGGAAACCAGAGACGAAACTGTTGACTTACCACTTCCGGTTTTACCAACTATCGCCACAGTATTACCCGGCTTCACTTCCAGACTGAGATTTTTGATAAGAGGTTCTTCCAAAGGAGAATAACCAAAGGTGACATTCTCCAGCGTGATATGTCCCCTTAATTTATCCAGATCGTCCTGCTCGGAAACATCCTCCTTAAAAGGATGATACTGCTCATATTCCATAACGTCGTTAACACGTTCAATATCCGTTCTCATTTCATTAAGCTGCTGATTTGACTCAATCATCTGCTCCGTTGGAGATAAGAATCCGGTCAAAATACCCTGAAATGCCATAAACATACCATAT
Organism: Eubacterium sp.; assembly: GCA_024692605.1. Classification (GTDB taxonomy): domain Bacteria; phylum Bacillota; class Clostridia; order Lachnospirales; family Lachnospiraceae; genus Eubacterium_Q. The sequence goes on along the minus strand of JAILMQ010000019.1, from coordinate 4,378 downwards.
GTCATAGAACCTGACTTTATCAGATATAATCCGACTCCAACCGTTATACAGGAAGCAAGTGAATTAACCAGAATAAGCAGATTCTTAATTCGGATAATTATCTTTTTATATACATATTTATCGTTGGTATTCTTACTCTGATTATCCGCCCAGGAGGAAAAGCTGTTAATTTCTGCTCCTGAAGCCTTAATAGTATCCATCATCCCTATGAAACCAATTGTAGAGGAATACAGACGGCTGAAATCAGTACGCGTAACTCTGGCTATATTCAGTCTTTTTTTCGCGGAGAAATCCGCCAATGCCAGATTGATTATAAGAGTTATAATACCAATAATAGCAAGTCTGAAGCTATATCGAAGCATCATCACCAGATATATGACCATCATCAGACCGTTAAAGATAAGCGGAATCAGAAGATTAATTAAAGTTTCCGAAATCCTGGAATTAGACTGCTTACGCTGTTGCAGATCACCCGGTTCTCTTTGAAAAAAGAATTTTTCCGGAAGATTGAACAGATGCCACATATAAGAAGAATCATTTTTGACAGCGATAAATCCAAAAAGTCGAAAACGATTTACAGCTGATATACATCCGATGACCAGTTCCAACACAGCAATAAGAATAAAGAATATTATAACTGTGTTTAGCGTATGTTCGCCGGCTGTCATATATGCATCAGCATATATCCGCATTATGAGAGGTTGAAGCACATGAATAAGTCCTATTATAAATGTAGTCATAGCCACAAAAGCTGTAGCTTTTTTATGCTCTTTTAATTTTTGAGCAATAAAAACTCCTGTCTTTATCTTCTGACCGGAGGCTTCAAAATCATCTGCCGGAGCAAACATCATACACATATTTGTATAGTTTTCTTCAAACTGCTTTTTGCTGTAAACAACATGTCCGAGAGCGGGATCATTTACAAAAACCTTATTGCCACGTACACCGCAGACCACCACAAAATGAGCTCCTCTCCAATGTGCTATACACGGAAAAGTAGCTTCCTTAAAAAGCGTTTCACTTCTATATCGAAACGCCTTATATGTTAAACCATAATGCTCTGCTGTCTTGGCAACCTTGGACAGTTTCTGACCATCCCTGGATACTCCGCAGTCCTCGCGAAGTGTAGCCAGATCTATCCATTTCCCGTAATAGGCAAGAACCATTCCCAGAGCTGCCGCTCCACACTCCATTGATTCCATCTGCATGACAACAGGAACCTTTGCAACTCCTTTGCTTATAGGTTTTTTTTGTAGTATTTTTGACATGCCTGATTTCTCTCTTTATATCTATTAATAACATTTCTACTACCATAAAAAACATTAAAAACAGTATACTCTTTAAAATACAGTGTAGTCAAATCAAACAAAAATATGTTATACTAATGTACTGTTTGGAGGTTGAGCTATGATTAAACTTATTGCAAGCGATATTGACGGAACTCTGGTTCCTGATGGTACAGCAAAAATCGATACAAGAATGTTTGACATAATAAAGCGACTTAAGGCACAGGGCATTACCTATGTAGGTGCCAGCGGCAGACAGTTCGCCAGCATGGCAAGACTGTTTCAGCCTGTATGTGATGATATATACTATATCACCGAGGGAGGCACCGTGCTTCGGGACACCAGGGGAGTTTACGATATGCATGTTATCGAAAGAAGAACCCTTATGGAGATGATACGCGACGCAAAAAAGCTGCCTGACTGCGATATAATGCTGAGTGGTCTTAACACAGCTTATTGTGAGGATCAGAGTGAAATGTTTTACTGGATGAGAGATTCTTACAGATTCAACATAGAAGTCATCGGGGATTTTGAAAAGAATCTCACTGATGAGATAGTCAAGCTTTCCATCTACCATAAAGATAATGCAGAAAATATCGTTAACGAATGGTTCACTCCTAAATGGAACAAAACATTTAAGATTGCCAGTGCCGGAATAATGTGGATGGATGTAACGGGGCTCACCGCCGACAAGGGCAATGCCCTTACCGCACTTCAAAAGCAGCTTGGAATCACCAGGGAGGAAACCATGGCATTCGGAGATAATCTGAACGATCTGGGACTTCTGGCAGCAGCTGAGGAAAGCTACGCCATCGGAAGTGCCCGTGACGAAGTGAAGCAGGCTGCTAAACACATAGCACCTCCACTTTCTGAAAATGGTGAGTCTGAAGTTCTTCTGAAGTTCCTGGAGGAGCTGGAAAATAAATAAAGCACAAGAAAACATTTAAAACCTTATTAATAAGTATACGGAGGAAACAAACATGGCAAAGATTCAAATGAATACCCCAATCGTTGAGATGGACGGAGATGAGATGACAAGAATTCTATGGCAGCTCATCAAGGACGAGCTTCTCACACCTTTCATCGATCTTAACACTGAGTACTATGACCTGGGTCTCGAGCACAGAAATGAGACTGATGATCAGGTTACAAAGGATGCTGCATACGCTACAGAAAAATACAAGGTTGCAGTAAAATGTGCAACAATCACTCCAAATGCAGCCAGAGTTGAGGAATACAATCTTAAAGAAATGTGGAAGAGCCCTAACGGTACTATAAGAGCAATCCTTGATGGTACAGTTTTCAGAGCACCTATTCAGGTAAAGGGAATCACACCATGTGTAAGAAACTGGGAAAAGCCTATTACCATCGCACGTCATGCATACGGTGATGTATATAAGGCAAGTGAAATGAAGATTCCCGGACCGGGAAAGGTTGAGCTGGTTTATACAGCCGAAGACGGAACAGTAGATAAGGTAACAGTACATGAGTTTGACGGTCCCGGAATTGTTCAGGGAATGCACAACCTTAACGGTTCTATTGAAAGCTTTGCAAGAAGCTGCTTCACCTATGCACTTGATACAAAGCAGACCATCTGGTTCGCCAGCAAGGATACAATATCAAAGCAGTATGATCATACATTTAAAGATATATTCCAGGATATCTTCGATGCTGAATTCAAGGATAAGTTCGATGCTGCAGGAATCGAGTACTTCTACACACTTATCGATGATGCCGTAGCAAGAGTTATGAAGTCAAAGGGTGGATTCATCTGGGCCTGCAAGAACTACGACGGAGATGTAATGAGCGATATGCTTTCATCTGCATTCGGTTCACTTGCAATGATGACCTCAGTTCTCGTTTCTCCAAAGGGTTATTACGAGTATGAAGCTGCTCACGGAACAGTTCAGCGACATTACTACAAGCACCTTAAGGGTGAAGAAACATCAACAAACCCTGTTGCAACAATCTTCGCCTGGACCGGAGCCCTCAGAAAGCGCGGCGAGCTGGACGGAAACTCAGAGCTTATGGCATTTGCAGACAAGCTTGAAAAAGCAACCATCGACACAATCGAAAGCGGAACAATGACAAAGGACCTGGCCCTTATCACAGAACTTAAAGACGTAACAACACTCAACACCCAGGACTTCATCAAAGCAATCCGCACAACACTCGAAAACCTCTAAAACCAACCCATTGGGGTCAGACCCCTTTGGGTTAATATCAATAAAAAATCAACCCAAAGGGGTCTGACCCCAATGGGTTGGTTTTTTTAGGAAATCTTTACTTTCTTACCGGCATTTTTCTTTGTGAAGATCTTCTTGTATTTCTTTATGAAAGTTTTATTCAGCTTTTTATTTCCAACCTTCACCTGAATCTTCTTCACCTTGGAACCCTTAAGGGATTTCTTTACTGATGATTTCTTCAGATTCCTGGTTTTGATTATAACCTTGGTTATATTTGATCTGCTAAATGCTTTTGCTCCGATGGATACTACATTATATTTCTTGTCATTTACCGTTACTGTTTCAGGAACAACTGCCTTCTTATTAGCATCTACAGCTTTGTAATAAACCATCGTTCCCTCTGTCTTATCAGCTAAAGTAACTATCTTATATAAAGCCTTTGTATTTTTGTCATATACTATGTCACCGACCTTGGTTCCAGCTTTTCTTGCTTCCTCTGCAGCTTTTGCAGCTGCTTTTTTTGCATCTTCTGCCGCTTTCTTTGCTGCTTCAAGTAATGCAGCCGCTTTATCGGCATCCGCCTTTTTCTGAACTTCCTCAAGTTTCTCAGCAAGCTCTTCAGCATACTTCTTAGCTGTCTCTTCTTTTTCCTTGGCAGATACTGCTTTTTCCATGACTGTTTTAGACAGCATACTAAAAGCATCAGCTTTTTGTTCAATCTCCTTAGCCACAGCATTTATTTCCTCAACTGTGGAATCATCTGAAAGATTATCTTGTTTATTAATAGCCTCTTGCATATCCGCTAATGCATTAAGCATAGAATCATAATCATCATCTGTGATAAAATCTTTATCCTCAAATGCCTTAATCTCATCATAAACCGTCTTTGCCAAAAGCCTAGCATAT
>JAILMQ010000017.1 GCA_024692605.1 Eubacterium sp. | reverse complement strand
GCAGAATGATGAGGTACTTACTTCTAATGTCGTCGTGATCACTACTCTTCTATCATCTGTAACCCTCACCTTATGGGTCTTCATATTAAAATCGCTGGCACTTATATAAGAGATATTCATTATTTTATAGGTATATCATGCTTTGGCAGTCTCTTTGGGAACGGCCCTTCAATCGTACACGGAATGCCCACCTTCTCAAGTTCTTCCCGGAAGAGATTAACGTACTTATCCGTATTTAAAAGCTGCATGAAGCCGACATAAATCTTATCTGCCAGTTCTCCCCAATCCATCAGCCCAGTGTAATTGGCAATAAAACTTCCGTGTTGTACATCCTTTCCGGTAGAAAGGCTCCACATTGTATTTTTCTCTGACATACTCGTATACATTCGTCATAACCCATGGCTGAAACCCTCTTCCGCCGCACATGGTATGGCTTATGTTGAAAAATATTTCTAGCTCTGATATAGTCTGTATGTATCGACACTGTATTTCATTTTTAAATCTCCCTATCTCTTCATAAATCCATTCTGAACGTCCAGTTTCCAATAGATTTTGCATTGCATTCAAGCGTTTCTTCTTTTACAAGCATCAAACCAAACGCAGTCCATTCTCTGCCAAATGAGAAAGTGTATCTTCCGATACATGACCTTTGTCCGTTAAAGTTTGAGACCTTCGGTAGTAATGGTTACTAGTATATTCCAAACCATCAGGAACACGTTCAAAAGTATACTCTATTTGATTCGGATTAAAGATTCGATCCGGCATCAATTGACTAACCATATTAAGCGTCATCTGATTCAGATATTTCTGATAGTCCTGGAAACACCATGCATGAGAAAGAACATCGCCATCGTATTCATAATACTCACTGTTTATGACAACGTCATCCTTTGGGCTTCCACATCCCCGGAATATTTCCGCGCTGATAAGTCTGTCGGTATCATCATATTCATACCATTCAAAATTATACAGACTGTGTATTATTCCACCGTCTGAAGTATAATCAAGTGAGTATCCAATGGTTAACTGTTTTGATACATAAACAAACGCCATATCACTTACGCCATTTTCACCTATGCGGGCAACCTTTAGATTTCCATCACAGTCATATTTTAGTATAACGTAATTTTCCGGATTTGCATTTTTAGGAAGCTTCTTGGAAGTTTTCTTAGGAAATGTATTCTTTCGGTTCAAAAGCCTAGGAATCAAAAGCTTTTCAAAAGGATTGAGTTCTCTCCAGGCATCATTAAACCTTACGTAACGACTTGCCCCATCCTTCACCTCGAAGTCTGGTACATATTCAGCAATATACTCCTCATAAATACTTACGTATTTTTCCAGTAACTCCTCTTTGGGAAAATCCATAATTTTTCTCCTTTTGATAAATGTTACATTAAGAATCTTCTCACAAAAAACGTTTATTCTGCTCTTTCAATCTTTATCCCGTTTATCCCCTTCTCTGCAAGGACATCACGCATTGCCAGAACATATTCTTCGCCATGGAAGCCCTGATACCAGTCAATGTAGAAATACTCACCGACTTCGGTAGTCTGAAGCATTATGCCCTTTTCCTGCATTGCATGGAAAGCGGTCATGCGAATACGGTTTCCGTACTCTGCCGTACGCAATGTTCCGAGATAACTGACCTCTGCACCGCCTCGGCAAAGCAAACATACAAAACAGACAAAGGAGAACCCTTAACCGATTTCGCATATTTCATAAATTCTCTGGAAGGTACGCTGATACAGAATCCCCTGCAATCCACTTTAGGTACAAAGATACAGTCATCAGGGCTTTCCGGTATTTCAAAGGCCTCTTTTCCCAATAGCGCCCCCATAGCTGCTTTCGGATTCTGTGGTTCAACCTGAAGATACGCATCCGTATCCTGCCCTGAGCACATAAAAGCATCACACCTGGACAGAAGATACAGTGCGTAAAAGTAGTTGACGGTGGTATCTTCAAGTTTCTCCGCATACTCGCCATTAGCATGCTCCTTCTCATATCCGTAATCATTCATCCACTTATGTATTAGCGGCACCATCTGTTCAACAGTTGCCATTTTTCTGGAACCGGAAAGACCTGATGCAATATAGTCGCTGCCACGAATCAGAACACCCAGTGTTTTCTTATCGCCGAATACAGCATCATAGTATTCATCCATTTCCATAGCGAAAGAAGGAGCAATGACTGATTTGTCCATCAAGCCCGGCATCTTCTGGTAAAATTCGGTCTTAATAAGCATAAATGTACTCGGCACCCATAACGTATTATCTTCGTTGGCGTTCTCATCCCACAGATCTGCCGCAAAATAACGTTCCATCAGTTTCCTGGGATATTTTCCAAAATAATCCTTATCCGAAGCTACAAATTTAAGCCCAAAATGTCCAAATGCCATTTCAAAACGTTTATATCCCGAAAGAATTGCTCCGATTCCTCCGGTAGCATCGATTGGAAGAGTCATATACTTATATTGAGAAAATGCCTTCCCGTTCAGTATCCATTGCAGGAAAAAAATATTATGGAAGGCATAGGTACTGCAAAGTCTTTTAAAGTTATTATCCTCCATTCCCAATCTGAACTGCTCCTGTATATAGAAACAGTCGTCCCCATATATATCATCGGGCAAGTCCTTTTCGATATGGAGTCGCGGATTCTCGTCAATGAACCATAAAATTCTCTCATCAGCGCACCATATTTCCATATCTGTAAACTGAAGGATAACCTTGCTGATGGCTATAGTATATTCGTTCAGTTCCTCGAACACCATATTACTCAGCCCGTCAAAAAAGCTAAGATAGAGGGTGCCCTTATCATTTTCATCATAGATATAATACTTCGCCATAAAGGGCCGCTTGATGTATGACGGATATGTATCCCGCGGCTCAATGTCCTCGTCATTATCCCAATAAACAATATCAAAATCTTCGCCCTTGTCATTTTTTACATGAAAACGAGCTTTGCTCTCCGGCTTGTATTTAAGTGCTTCGTGAAACAGTTTTTCCGACAGGTTTAATGTTTTTGCCTCTTCTTCTGCTCTTAATGTTTCAATTTTAAACATTCGTACACCCCATCCTTAGTTTTTTACTTATGATTATCCCATTGATATATGCTGAGATTAACCTTATTATCACTAACCTCAACTCCTTCAGCTTCGAGAAGTTTTGCCTGAACTTCGGCTCCGCCAAATGCAAAACCCCCGGCCAGAAATCCTTTAGCATCTACAACTCTGTAGCATGGTATATTGTCAGGATCCGGGTTCTTATGGAGCGCATTTCCCACCGCCCGTGACATTTTACTATTACCAGCAAGTTTCGCTATCTGCGAGTATGTTGCAACCTTTCCATAAGGAATCTTCTTTACCGCTTCATATATTCTTTTAGTCGGGCTGTCACTTATCAGATTGTAGCTCTGCTCAATCATCAGCTTCACATCCTCATCAGGAATAGAACCATCCAGGATTACCGTATTCCAGTGGTCCTTGTTCTGATGATAGCCAGGTATAACTGAATCATAAGCTGAGCGCCAGAAATAAGCCATATCAGGATCAACCTTAATATTCAGATTTATAAATCCATCTCTTTCATAAGTCCAGAGAAAGGCCTTCTTATTCCCCTTAAATCTTACAAGTTGCCAGTTATCATCATGAAATGGCGCATCTTGGTAAGTATCTGGA
>JAILMQ010000241.1 GCA_024692605.1 Eubacterium sp. | reverse complement strand
ATCATCAACCGCAAAGAGTGTATCTGTTCCCTTAATTTCAGTAAATCTATCCTTTATAACATTCTTTGCTCCTGCAAGTGCTGACACAGAATCAAAGACAAGGAATACAGCAATCATGGTGAGTAAGAAAAATGTAATCATGTCGCCACGCTGCTTTTTAATATTATTCTTAGCTATCATAATTAATCTATTCATGGTATTTCTCCTTTATATATAGGTCTTTACCAACCTTGCTCACTCAGGAAGTTCTTTAGTTTCTTGTGTCTTTCCAGTGCCTGCTCCTGATTAGGATTGCTATCATCCTTGTAATCTCCAACGTATGGTCCCAGATCAATCTCATCGGATATTACTCCGTCTGAAAGATAGATTACCCGGTTGCCTCTTTCAGCTGCCTTCACCGTATGTGTAACCATCACTATACTCTGACCTTGATTATTCAGATCTGACAGAATATCCAGCACATTGGTTGTATTCTGTGAATTAAGTGCGCCCGTCGGTTCATCTGCAAAGAGTATCTCAGGCTCATTTATAACTCCTCTTACAACTGCAACTCTCTGCTGCTGTCCGCCTGAAAGCTGTGTCGGAAACTTGCGGTAATCACTGCCTGTGATCTCAACCTTTTCAAGTAATCCCTTTGCCTTTTCCGCAAGTACCTTTCTATCGGAGGTTTTAAGCAGTCCGCTGATCATTACATTATCCAGTGCACTCATGCTGTCATTCAGGTAATTCTGCTGGAAAACAAATCCTGAATAATTTCTTCTGAACAGTGCAAGACTATCATTTGAGAATTTTGAGATTTCTATACCATCACCTGCGGATTTCTTACCGGATTTCTTTATTGCTCTGTCCAGTTTCTTTATTCCTGTTCCCTGCTTCTCATCTTTTTTCACATAATAGGTTACTGTACCAAGAGAAGGTCTATCCATTCCGGAGAGTGAATAAAGAAGTGTACTCTTTCCTGATCCGGAGTTTCCCATGATCACTGTGAAATCTCCTTTATATATTTCTAAGTTAAGATTCTTCAGCACGTGCTGCTGAACTGACTCATTTGAAAATGTCTTTGATAAATCCTTTGCTGATAAAATCACCTTATTATTCATTTTTATATTCCTTTCTACTTTTTGGTGGAAGTCTTTTTAACCTTCACTTATTATCTAAAAAAGACTTCTCTGATCGGTTGTTGATGTTAATATACAACAACCTCTCCGGGAAGTCTTAACCTGTTTCTTCTTTAATTCTTAACTGTTTCTTAATTAATTTATTACATTAATTATTTTATCACTTTTCAGATATCTTATGATGAAGTTGTTTTTCTTTATACATGTCTGAATCTGCTTCCTTCATGCTTTCAAGAAAATGCATGTGGGACTTCACTTCTGCAAGACCAACACTGACACTGAAGGTATACTTAGGGAATTTTGATGCAGCTTTATTAATAGATTCATATAGCTTATTTCTGAATCTGTCTATACTCTCGCCTTCATGATAAAGCAGAATTGCCGAAAACTCATCTCCGCCGATTCTGGCAGCAAATTCATGTTTTTCCAGACATTCCTTAAGGCAGTCGGCAACAGCCTTTATAGCCCTGTCACCTTCATAATGTCCAAAGTTATCATTTATATATTTCAGTTCATCCACATCTATACTTGCAATAACAACACGGAGACTCTTATCAGAAATCAGTTCAGAATGATAAAGCATCTTTATATGATTTTCAAATCCTCGTCGGTTGTATAGTTCTGTAAGAGGATCCTGCTGATAAAGTCTCTTAATATCCCTGAGTTCACCCTGATATGAAAGAAGTTCCAGCTTCTTAAGAGTATTTCCAAGCATAATGAGAAGCTGGGCAGTTACAACATCAAAATACTTCTCCACCCCATCCTTAAGCTGAAGAACCATATATCCGTAAAGTTCATCCTGGTAATTAATCGGAAAGAACACATTACTCTCTTCATTAAGAATGTCATCCCTGATTTTGGATATGGGATACATAGTCGACACCATACTGTCTTCGCTGGTATTGTCAAGGATTACCACCTTTTCCTCAGGTGTCACTTCTGCATATAAGGTATTTCTCAGAATTGCATAAATCCTTTTAAACTTATGTGTATTCCTCAGAAGCTGAAGTGCCCTTTTTACACAGTCCTCAAACCCCAGAATACCACCGAAATCCATATTCATATTTACGCACTGGATGGCATTACTGTACTCTTCCGAAATAATATCCCTCATCATCTTATAATTCTGAAGAAGGACCTCATTTACATTTACACAACCACAGCTGCAGCGATAAACACCTTTTCCATTAATGAGAATTTTCTTTGATTTAACAGTCTTGGAAGAATTCAGATCTTCTATCAGGGATATAGCCTTTTCAGCCATCTCCTTCTGATTAAAGTCGATGGTGGTGAGCATCGGAATATTCTCATTGCCCTCCGGAATATTATCCAGTCCGGTAATAAGAATATCTTCAGGACATTTGATGCCTCGTTTTTTCAATGAATCTATAAGAGCAATGGCCATATAATCATTTGAACATACAATCGCTTCAGGAAGACCTTTCTTTCTGTTCATGAAAAAGTCTGCGGTTTCATCTCCCTGATTTGACCAGTAATTTCCATTAAATATATCTTCCTCATCATTTACTTCAAGACCTGCATCGAACATTGCAGTCTTGTAGCCCTCAAGTCTTTTAAAGGAATCATCCAGTTCAAAGGTTCCGGTTACGAAGCCTATATCCTTACAGCCATGCTTCTTTTGAAGATGCTGGGTCATTTTATATATTTCATAGGAATCATCAAAGACTATATTATAAAAACCCTCCACAGGATTACGAAGACATACAACGGGACATTTCGCCTCCTCTTTCAGAAGCTTTCTAAGATCCACATTCATATCATAGTTATGAAGTGTATCGTCTGCTACGATTATTCCGTCATATTTTTTCAGATCAGAAAGATAAAATACTTTCTTGAGCCCCTCTATATGAAGAAAATCCCCGGAAGGTACACAGCAGTTTGCCAATATATCCAGTCGATAGCCTTTGGCTCTGGTAATGCTGCAGAATTCATTTATCAGTCCCATCTCATAGGACTGAATTGTATCTCCCATGTAAAAAGCAAGTTTCATATGTTTCCACCTCAAAGAAATTCACATAAATAAAACTATTACCCTTCGGCTCAATTCTACATCACTTTATAAATCAATACTTTTCAATTTGTGCTAGATTTTTAACAAAAATTGCTTTAAAATAGACGGAAAACTTTTTAAGGAACAGCGTTATAATGCTATCAATCATTAAAAGAAAATATATAGGAGACAAAGATTTTTATAAACTTCTCTTTGGAGTTGCATTTCCTATAGTGATTCAAAACGGAATAACTAATTTTGTAAGTCTGCTTGACAATATTATGGTGGGACGTATGGGCACTGAGGAAATGTCCGGCGTATCCATTGTCAATCAGCTTATTTTCGTGTTTTATCTTCTGATCTTCGGCGGACTTTCCGGCGTTGGAATTTATACTGCCCAGTTTTATGGCAGTAAGAACGACGAAGGTATCCGTCAAACCTTCAGATACAAGACATGGCTGGGCTTTATCATAACAGTGAGTGTTATTCTCATTCTTCTTTTTAAGGGAGATGTTTTAATCGGACTATATTTAAACTCAAGTCCTGACGGTGGAGATCTGGAGGCTACTCTTAACTATGGAATGATATATACAGGAATCATTCTTTTCATGCTTCCTGCAATCTATGTCGGTCAGCTGTTTATCAGTACACTTAGGGAATGCGGCGAAACATTTGTTCCAATGGTGGCCGGAATTGTGGCAGTTTTGGTAAATGCAGTCTTCGACTATCTCCTTATCTTCGGAAAGTTTGGTTTTCCTAAGCTGGGGGTTGCCGGTGCAGCTATCGCCACTGTTCTGGCAAGGTATATCGAAACAGGAATTGTTATTGTTTGGTCCATACGTCACAGGGATACTCATACCTATTTTAAACATTTGTTCTATCATATATTTGTTCCCTGGCCTATGGTTAAAAAGTTCTTTATTACCGGATTCCCGGTTCTTATAAACGAGGGTCTCTGGTCCATAGGTGTGGCAATGGTTACGCAGGCCTACTCTATCCGTGGATTAAATGTAGTGGCCGGTATAAATATCTCAAACACCATCAATAACATCTTCAATATCATATTCATCGCCATGGGAGATGCTATTGCTATAATCATCGGCCAGTATCTGGGGGCAGGTGATCTGAAAAAGGCAAGAGACACGGATAACAAGATAATCGCATTTGCTATTTTTACATCCTGCATAATCGGAGCCATAATGTTCTTCACTGCTCCACTGTTTCCGAAGATTTATAATACCAATGATGCAGCCAGACTTGTGGCAACACATTTTATTATGATCATGGCCTTTATTATGCCAAAGGATGCATTTCTCCATACAACTTATTTCACCATCAGGGCCGGTGGAAATACTATTATTACATTTCTTTTTGACAGTGTTTTCATGATACTGGTAAGTGTGCCCCTGGCCTACTTCCTCAGTGCATGCACAACACTTGGAATAGCCACTGTATTTTTGCTGGTGCATATGGCAGACCTGATCAAATGTGCCATAGGCTTCCTGCTGGTATATAAAGGCGTATGGTTAAAAACCATCGTAAACTAACATCGCAATTTTTGATAAAGAGGTGACAAAATGATCAAAAATATCTATGTAAATATCAATGCCGCTCCCGGAGGTGACGGAAGTAACACTACTCCATTTAAAACTATTCAGGCGGCGGCAGACATTGCTGCTCCGGGGGACACAGTAATAGTTGCTCCGGGTATCTACCGTGAATACGTCTGTCCTGTTAATGCAGGAACTGAGGACGCACGTATCACTTACAAATCTGAAACTCCTCTTGGGGCTGTTATCACCGGTGCCGAGGAGGTTAAGAACTGGACCAATTATCAGGGAAATGTATGGCAGGCCAGAATTCCCAACCATATCTTTGGAGAGTATAATCCATATTCCACATATGTCTGCGGAGACTGGTACTTCGCCCCTACTGTCCGTCATACCGGCGCAGTATTCTTAAATGATCTTATGATGTATGAAACCGTAACCCTTGAGGAATGTATCGAAGGAAAAGCAGATCCCTGTTCATGGGTTCCTGAAGAGTCCGTCTACAAATGGTACACTGAGCAGGAGGGAGATGAAACTGTTCTCTATGCCAATTTCCAGGGCAAAAATCCTAATGAGGAAAATGTTGAAATCAGCGTCAGAAGAAACTGCTTTATGCCTGATAAAAACGGCGTTGATTATATAACCGTCAGTGGCTTTAACATCAACAAGGCAGCCACCACCTGGGCACCACCTGCCGCTTATCAGGATGGAATGATCGGACCTCACTGGAGCAAGGGCTGGATCATCGAGGACTGTGAGGTAAATAACAGCAGGTGCTGTGGTATATCTCTGGGAAAATACAGGGACGAAGAAAATGATATGTACTTCTACACCAAGCATGTGAAGAGTCCAACACAGATGGAGCGTGATGCAGTCTGCAGAGGTCAGTATCATGGCTGGCTCAAGGAAAAAATCGGTGGACATATTGTAAGAAGATGTCATGTACACCACTGTGAACAGACAGGAATTGTGGGAAGAATGGGTGCGGTTTTCTCCACCATTGAAGACTGCCATATTCATCATATATGTAATTCCCAGCAGCTGGGTGGAGCTGAAACTGCAGGTATCAAGCTGCATGCTGCTATTGATGTTACCATCAGACGAAATCATATTCATAACTGTATCATGGGTGTATGGCTTGACTGGGAGGCACAGGGTGCAAGAATCTCACAGAATCTTCTTTATAATAACCAGCGTCCAAAGGGAGTTGAGCCTGCAGAAGGTGCCATGTTCAGTAATGATATCTTTATAGAAGTCGGTCACGGACCTACTCTTATAGATAACAATATAATGATGTCTGAGATATCCATTATCATGCCAAGTGAAGGACTGGCTGTTGTTCATAACCTTATGATGGGTTCCTTCAGCTATCTGAATGCCGGAGTTGATAAGATTGAAAATGGACAACGGGAGCCCCGCTACACTCCATATCATATCCGTCACAGGACTGAGGTTGCAGGATTCATGACAATCCTTCATGGCGATGACAGAGTTTATAACAATATTATTATCCAAAGCTATCCTATAGATGAAACAAAGACACCTCAGAACTTTGATTATAATCACGCCGGCACTGCTCCATTCGATATATTCCCAACCTACGAGGAATGGATCAGCAACTTTATGATGGACCGGGAGCCGGATATGAATGCTCTCGCAAAGTATCACTTCGGACATCTTCCAACATGGATAGATGGAAACGCATACTTTAACGGTTCCAATGTTTATGCCAAGGAAAAGCATAACTTTGTAAATACCGGTGACAATCTCGAATTTGAGCTCATTCCAAAAGAGGATGGCAGTTTTACACTTAACACCAATCTCTACGATCTTATGAAAGACTTCCGCGTGGACATCATCGACAGTGATGTTCTGGGAAAAGCCTTCGAGCCGGAACAGAGATTCGAGAACCCTGACGGTTCAACCATCGTATTTGACAAAGACTACTTCGGAAACCCAAGAGATGGTAAAACCCTGCCGGGTCCATTTGCCACTCCACTTTAACAAAAAATGCCATGGGGACTGTCCCCATGGCATTCTTTATATTTGGGCGATGGATATTCCCACCGGACTGTATGGAATCAGCATAGCCTGAAATGCATGATATAGATCTGACTTTCCCGGCCATACGGTTTCCTTGAGGTTATTGTTTTCGTCCAGCTGATGGAACCAGGAACCACAGGAATGATCCAGAACCGTGGTATCCAGATATTCCATGAATTCTGCATAATCGTCTGCATATTTCTGATTGCCCGTCAGGCGATAAAGGGTTGCAGAGGAATTAATAGCCTCTGCCAGAGTCCAGTGCATTCTATCGTGAACTACAGGCCTACCCTCCCAGTCAGTGGTGTAGACAATCCCCTTTGCACCGTCCACATCCCACGCATCCTGAACAGCTCGCTCATAAAGCTTGCAGGCAATATCTATATAATAATCCTTATCAACTCCTTCAGATGAAACTGCCCACTGGGATATAAGCCTTGACCACTCTATTCCGTGTCCCGGCGTCGCTCCATAGGGCTTAAAAGGATCATCGGGAGTTTCCTTATTTTTTTCAAGATCCGGCTTCCAGTCTGAAGTAAAATGTTCCGGAATACGGTAATTATTTTCCTTTGCCCAGCCTATTACACGCTGTATTATCCTGCCGGCTCTAACTCTGTATTTATCATCAGCAGGGAAATGCAGATTAGCTCCAACAGCTGACTTAAACAGATCAGCCACAGCAAGAAACGCTTCAACAGTATGCATATTTGCATTTAAACCCCGGTAGGGATCCAGCTCAGTAAATTCAGTATTCCAGGTATCAACAGCAAGGCCTTCCTCTTCATCCCAGAACTTATCATCATAGGTTTTGAGTGCATCCTCCAGAAGCTCCTTTGCCCCTTCTATCCCTGCCCGGACTCCGCTGGTTGCAGCTAAGATAACAAAGGCATGAGCATAGCACTGCTTATCCAGAAGAATCTCATCAGAGGAAGTAAGTCCGGCATACCAGCCGCCATATGTTTTATCCTTTAGTTCCCCCAAAAGCCCCTTAATGGCAGCCTCGGCAAGCTCCTTACTATCCTTATCTCCCATCATATGACCAATACTATAAACATGCGCCATACGGCTTGTTATCCAGGTCTCACGATTACGGTCCTTCCAGGGTGTTCCGTCATCACCAAGGTAGTAGCTTCCACCACCCGGTGATGGGAATTTTCTTCCAAACTCCAGGATAGCCTCTGCATTTTCCTTTAGAAATTCTCTGTTATCTTCCGTATCTATTATATATTTATTATTCATACTAACCCCTACCTTATTGAATACACACTCCGAACTTCCAGCCCGTCGGTTTCACCACTTATCACTTTTACTCTCTTCTCTCCGCCATTTAAGTCGAAGAAGTTATCGGATAAGATCAGGTCGTCTCTCTCATTTCTGATTTCTACGCTCTTTGCATAATGCTCCGTCGAAACTATTATTTCATCCCCCTCAACTCTTACACTGAGCTTCGGATCAACAAAAGTAAAATGTTTTGGCGCCGAAAAAAGTACAGTACCTTCTGAAACCACATTTCCAGCTTCAATAAGCTGATAGCTTACGTAATCTCTATGAATATCCGCATCCTTCATATCCTCTTTATCCAGCCATACAGAGGAAAGCGCCGGAACTACTACCTCTTCCTTATTTTCTCTGATAATTCTGCCGTCAGACTTCCTAAGCTGCCATTTAACCAGCCCTCTTCTATCCTTCATAGATTCGTTAGTAACATTCAGTCTGATAGATTTTTTTACCTCAAAGGGTTCGGCATTTGTGTTCAGCGTCTGGCTGAGAAGTCCCTCTTCCTCACAGGAAATCATAAAGGGAGCAAAGAATCTTTTTGCATAGTAATGCAGTGCCTTCCACCTGCCGTAATAATCTATGGAAGACCAGGACGCAACGGGCCAGCAGTCATTCAGCTGCCAGTATACAGTACCCATACATCTTCCCCGGTTTCTTCGGAAATGTTCAACACCGTATTTAATGGCTTCCGCCTGCAGAATCTGTGAGGCATAGATAAGCGTATCCAGATCATTTGGATAAAGGAACATCTGTTCCATATAATTCATTATCTTGCCGTTGGCAGAGGCATTTCTCTGGTGCTTTTCCATAACATATGAGAATACATTTCTGTCCTCAGGAAGAGTAAAGGATTCAATAGTCCTGATCGATGGGAAGGACTGGAAACCAAACTCAGAAAGATATCTGAAATAGAATTTTCTGTACTCGGTAAATGGTTTGTTACCATGCCATACATCCCAATAATGGACATCTCCTCTGTCGGGATCATTTGGTTCATCAAAGCCGCCTCCCGAGGATGGTGATGCCGGCCAGTAGAATCTGTCAGGATCCTCTTCCTTAAGAAGCTTCGGGAACAAATCCTCGTACATTTTAAGATAATCTACCCTTATCTCATCATTGGCGCCCCATTCACCCTTGGCAGCAAACATTTCCATCTCATTATTTCCGCACCAGAGTCCCAGGCTTGCATGATGAGCCAGACGACGAATCTGCTCTTTAAGCTCTGCGAGTATATTTTCTTCAAAATCCTTTGTAAGTCTGTAATTGGCACAGGCAAACATGAAGTCCTGCCATACAACCAGACCCAGTTCATCACATATATCATAAAAATCATCTGATGGATAAAGACCGCCACCCCAGACTCTTATACAGTTAAAGTTAGCTGCTTTACACTGCATAAGGAGGTTTCTGGTTCTCTCATAATTTGTCCGGGATAGTATATTATCCTCCGGAATATAATCAGCCCCCATGGCAAAGAACTTAACATTATTTATCATATGAGCAAATTCAGAGCCATATTCATCCTTCGCTGTGCTGACTGACATCTTACGAAGACCGATCCTTTTGTCCCAGACATCCAGGATATCACCATCAGCGTTTTCTTCAGCGTTTCCATCAGTGTCAATAAGCTGAACCCTGACAGAATAAAGAGGCTGCTCCCCCAGTCCGTTTGGCCACCAAAGCTTCGGATTCTTTATACATATCCTTTCTGCACTGTCCTGCAGAGATTTATCTGACTCATGAATCACATCTCCCTCAGGATCAACTACAGTAATTCTGTAATTAGCATCAGTATTTCCTTTAACCCTTAAGTCAATTGAAATAAATGCCTCAGAAAAATCCTCATTAAACTCCTGATGAATATAGACCTTCTCCAGCCTGACCTTATTCACCTTCAGAAGCTTGATTTCCTTCCAGATACCTGCATCCGGAAGTCTGGGACCCCAGTCCCATCCAAACATATAATGACCCTTTCTGATTTTGGGAAAGCCCTTCATGGCATCCTCAGTACCGAGAATTCCGGGATCCTTTTTATGCTCCTCAGCAATAAACTTAACAGGAGAAGCAAATGTAATCTCCAGCTGGTTTTTTCCCGCCTTAAGCAATTCCTTCACGCTGAAATCCCAGGTTCTGTGCATGTTATTCGCACTACCTATTTTTTCACCATTCAGAGAGATGACGGCGATGGTATCAAGTCCTTCAAAGCGAAGTATCACTTCCTCCGAAGCCTCAATATCCTCAGGGGCCACTTCCATCTCACCGGTGTAAATAAAGTCATTCTTCATGAGTTCCAGGGCTTTATCTTCATTATCTCTCCAGTAAGGATCTTCCAGCAGCCCTGCAAAGATCATATCATTATAAACAGATCCAGGGACGTCAGCCTGAATCTCGGTAGACGTCCCCTTAATATGCATTTTCCATTTTTGATTTTTATCAATTCTATTAATGTCGTTCATATTATTA
>JAILMQ010000233.1 GCA_024692605.1 Eubacterium sp. | reverse complement strand
AAGCTTCTTTTGAATGTTCATTATATGTATATTGAACTTTCTACTTTGGATATTCAGTTACTTTATATGCCTGTTAACAAGAAGTTTGCTGATTGTAATGTTACTGAGTTTATTCAGACATTCATCAGTAAGGTTCGTTTTGCTAATATGGACTCAGTAGAATGTGTTGATAAGATTCTTAAGTATCTGGACAGTAAGCTTATGTTCAATCTTGAAGAATTTTATGAATATATCTTATCTCTTGAGCAGGAGAATATTAATGAGGATGATAATACCACTGATGGTAATACATCAATACTTACAACCTCTGAGAATTATTCAAATCCTGTACCTTATCTCGTAAGAGTTAAGACCAATGAGCTTGTTCCTATTCTTCATAAGGAGTTTCTTGTGGGTAAGTCTGTAAATGCTGATTATCAGATTACAGATAACAAGAAGATCAGTAGAAAACATGCTATATTCAGAATAAGTAACGGTGAATGTTACGTAAGAGATAATAATTCTACTAATCATACATTTATAAATGGTCAGCTTCTTCAGCCGGGGGTAGAGGTAATGTTATCAAATGATGATTACATCAGACTTGGTGATGAAGAGTTTAGATATTGGGTGAGATAGATAGTAAAAGAATAAGCCGTCGGCTAATAACCGGCGGCTTATTTCTTTTCAGTAACCCACAGGGGTCAGACCCCAATGGGTTGATTTAGCAACCCAAGGGGGTCTGACCCCTGTGGGTTACTTACTGTAGATTGTTCAGATATTCTTCGTTAATTTCGATAACCTGCTTCATTGCTTCAGGTCCCGGAGCTCCGATGGTGTTTCTCTTACCAACACAGGTTTCCAGGCTGATTGCTTCATATATATCTTCATCAAATACATCACAGATTTCTTTGAATTCTTCGATACTTAGATCATCTATAGCTTTGTCGTTATCTATGCAATAAAGAACCAGCTTTCCTATGATTCCATGTGCATCGCGGAATGGAACGCCCTTTTTAACAAGATAGTCAGCAGCATCAGTTGCATTTGTGAAACCATTCATGGCACTGACCTTCATGTTTTCTGCATTTATCTTCATAGTAGCTATCATTCCGGTAAAGAGGGATATGCATCCCTTAACAGTATCGATGGCGTCAAATGTAAGTTCTTTATCTTCCTGCATATCTTTGTTATATGCAAGAGGAATTCCCTTCATTGTTGTAAGAATAGATATAAGAGAAGCGTATACACGGCCGGTCTTTCCACGGACGAGCTCTGCTATATCCGGATTCTTTTTCTGAGGCATGATTGAACTTCCTGTACTGTAGGAATCATCAAGCTCTATAAATCTATATTCATTTGAATTCCAGATTATTATTTCTTCTGAAAATCTTGAAAGGTGCATGCTTATAGTAGAAAGTGCTGAAAGAAGCTCGATTATATAATCTCTGTCAGAAACTGAATCCATACTGTTGAGAGTAGGACCATCGAAGTTCAGAAGAGAAGCAGTCAGTTCTCTGTCGAGAGGATATGTGGTTCCTGCCAATGCTCCTGCTCCGAGAGGACAGAGGTTCATTCTCTTATAGATGTCTTCCAGTCTGCTGAAATCTCGCTTGAACATTTCCATATAAGCTCCTATATGATGAGCAAATGTTACCGGCTGAGCTTTCTGGAGATGAGTGAATCCTGGCATATAGGTTTCGGTGTTTTCCTTCATCATCTTATGTATTGTTTCCATCAGTGTGATGAGAAGACCTTTAAGTACAAGGATTTCATCTCTGGTATAAAGCTTCATATCAAGAGCTACCTGATCATTACGGCTTCTTCCTGTGTGAAGCTTCTTTCCGGTATCACCAATCCTATCGATCAGATTGGCCTCAACAAAGCTGTGAATGTCCTCGTACTTAGTGCTGATCTCAAGCTTTCCATCAATTACATCACTGAAGATGCTTTTAAGTCCGGTTACAATCTGATCTGATTCTTCTTCAGTTATGATGCCGGTTTTACCAAGCATAGTTGCGTGAGCGATGCTTCCTTCGATATCCTGTTTGAAGAATTTCTGGTCAAATGTAATAGAAGCATTAAAATTATATACAAGCTGGTCTGTTTCTTTTGTAAAACGACCGCCCCAAAGCTGTGCCATATTTATTACCTCGCTTTTGATTTTTGTATTTGTTCCGGAATCAGAACAACACCACTAGTTTAATACAATGTATTATAACTCGCAAGAAAAAAGTGCTTTTTTATTAGGATTGTGGTATCATAACAGGGATTGTTAAACAAATAAAGTTTAAGAGGAATGTGGGATGAAACTAAAGTATGTTAGAAAGTATATGATCATAGTATGCCTTTTGATTACATTTGCCCTGACTGGTTGCGGAGAAGAAGCAAGTCAGGAGTATTATGATCTGATGCAGGATTCAATCCAGGATGATGTTGGAATAAAGTATTCAAATGTTGAAGATATAGCTGAGCTTTTGAATGATGAGCTGGATAAGGGTACTTCCGGTGATGTTTCGATTTATGTTACAAAGGAAGTGGGAGAGGATGATTTAAGAAAAGTTAATTATTCTCTTGATACAACAAAGGGCTATGTAAATACTATTACCACATATTCTTCGGATGATTCTTCAGGGGAGCTGCCGGAGATTCGAAAGGTTGATTTTAGTATTGTAAGATCAGATTCTCTTTATGTTTATGATTATATAGTTAAGGGTAAGGAAATTCCTTCAGATAAAGAAAATGCCAAGAAGATCGCAGATGTATGTAAGGATTTTCTTTCGAAGAATATAACTTCTGATATGTCTGATTATGATAAAGAACTGGCGATACATGATTATATTGTAGAAACCACAGATTATGGTGTCAGTGACGCAGGAGATGATTCGGAATTTAATGCTTATGGAGTTCTTGTCAATAAAAAGGCTGTTTGTTCCGGTTATGCTGCAGCTTTTAATCTTCTTGCCGAATGTTCAGGGCTGGAGTCAATAGTTGTTTCCGGTCAGGCTGAAGATGATAATGGTGTTAATGTGATTCAGAATCATGCATGGAACCAGGTTAAGATTGATGGCAAATGGTACAACCTTGATGTGACCTGGGATGATCCTGTTGGAAATGCTTATGATATGATTACCCATGAATATTTTAATCTTGACGATGAGATTTTTTTGATTAGTCATTCCTGGAATAGTGAGGATTATAATAAATGTGATAGCATGAATGCTAATTACTATAATAAGCAGGGGAAGTTTTTCTCGGATTATAATGCATTTACTATTTTTATGAAAGCTGAATTTACCGGTGCACTTAAAACAGAAACAGAATGTGCATTAAAGGATGTTGAAATAACTGATGAGTCATTGCAGTTTATTTATGACATAAATGGTGTGACGAATGCCAGTTATACGAAGACCGGAACTGATAAATATTGCATCATTTCGGTTTACATAAATCAATAATTTTAGTGTTTTGGTTAAATTTTCGACTTTTAAACGGATTTTTACGGGTTTTTAAGAATAATCACTTTGAAATTTTGTGCAATTTTACCTAAATTATTTGTTGAAATATTACAAGAGGTATGTTATTATAATTACAACAAAAGTGATTATTTCTTAATAATACTTAAAAACCATCCTTTCTTCTGAAAATCCCGGACGTTTCGTCCGGGATTTTTACGTTCCGGATCAGGAAGTGGAATTATAATTTGATTGTTAGCACTCTGGTTTGTAGAGTGCTAAATGTTTATTGACATCTATTATATTAAGTGGC
>JAILMQ010000218.1 GCA_024692605.1 Eubacterium sp. | reverse complement strand
ATCTGCATTGTAACATGAAGGACCTTGTTCTGCGGGAATGAGGAATTAATGCCGCCTTCCTTGATAGTCCACTTCACCTTTGAATGGCGGTATTTTCTAAGTTCCATATTAAAACTATAGGTTCCATTCTGCGGACCCTCTACCTTAAGATAATATACGCCTTTTTTCAGCGAATAGTTTTCAAGCTTTCCTCCGGTTTTCTTTATACTCTGATAGCCGGAAGTCTGGCTGACAGGCTGATTTGAGTCAGAAGGAGCACCATTATATTCACAAACTGTGATATTAAAACTGTATTCTGAAGATAGTTTAACATTATTGATGTTGAGCATGGCGTCTTCAGTTACATTTAACTTATATAATTTTAATTGCCAGGCGGACTTAGGACTACTGATAACTCCCGAATAAGCCTTGGCACCCTCTGTCATATTGATTGTTTCAATATCGGCATATGGATCATAAGGAATACTAATCTTGGATCCTTCAATAAGCAATATCTTATCACTCTTTTTTGAACCGCTGTAACCATATGCACCAAATGTATATTCCCCCGGAGCAAATGTACCTTTAAATTCATATTCATAAACACCGTAACTGGTATTCTCTATAAAATCTACTCCTTTGACTCCCACTTCTGAATATACTCTGTTTCCGGCACTGTCAAAGATATAGAAATCAAAATTGTCATAATCTTTAACTCCGGAATAAATCCTATAGATGGATGATGCCTTTATAGAATATTTTCCGGGACCTTCCTTAAAATAATAAACATGACTAAGCACATTATAATCACTAGTCTCTACTTCCTCTTCGTAATTATAACCATAAATCGATGCCTCAGCCTTGCCCGGAACAGCCAAAACAAATAATGCCAGTAAAACTGTTAGTAGTGACACTTTCAAAAAATACTTCATGTAAACCCCCTTCACTTCATATCAACCCAAAGGGGTCTGACCCCCGTGGGTTAACCCATTGGGGTCAGACCCCTTTGGGTTACTCTTTTACCATTTTTTCAAGTTCTACAATATTAAGTGGTTTTGCGTAGTAGTAGCCCTGGAAGCTCTGTACCCGGTACTTCTGCAGGATTTCCTTCATTCCTGCAGTTTCAATACCTTCTATACATACTTTTGCTCCAAATGTGGCAGCTACATTTACAAAATTCTCTACTATTGCCTTCTCTTTATCGTCTTCTTCTATCTTCTGGACAAAGCTTCTGTCAATCTTGATGGTATCCAGCGGCAGATTCTTCACAAGTCCCATAGATGAGAATCCTGTTCCGAAATCATCAAGGGCAAACTTCACACCATAACTTCTTAGGGTGACTATTACATTTTTAAGAATGTCCATATCCAGAAGTCTGCAACGTTCAGTTATCTCAAGGCAGAGATGATCCGGTGGAAAATCTTCTTCCTTAAGAGTGTTAAGAACCATATCTACAAATCCGCCTTTTTCAAGCTGTGTATAAGACAGATTGACATTCACTGTAAAGTCAGGAACATACTTCATGATTTTTCTGGCATCACTAAGCGCAGTCCTGAGAATCCACTCACCCAGTTCAGGGAATAACGGATCCCTTTCCAGAAGTGGTATAAACTGGTCCGGTGGAACCGTTCCGTACTTATCGTCCTTCCATCTGATTAGAGCCTCTGCACCTATCAGCTTTTCAGTCTTGGAATCAACAACCGGCTGATACAGTAAATAAAAGCCTTCATAGTTATGCATGATGGAACCGCGGATATAATGGAGCATTTCGATTCGTTCTGAGTTATCATTATTTGAATCGTTGATGAAGGATACCATATCCCCCTGTTTATGCAGCTTACTCTCGCTATATGCATAACTAAGACATGCATATACAGTCTGCGAATCAACATCAAAATTGGTAACGGAAATGTGCCCTGCATTCAGATCCAGAATAATGTTTTTTTCATCAACTTCGAAGTTGGTTCTGCAATACCGCCTCAGTTCTTCGTATTTGTCTATAATCTTATTTACATTGTAGGTATTCGTCATTATAACGAATTTGGTTCCATCCATTCGGAAGATGCTGCCTGTATTGGCAACAAATTCGTATAAATGTCTTGCAAACCGTTGAAGTATCTTGTTACCAAAATGATAACCATATACATTGTTGAATTCTGCAAACCTGCTTATTCCAAGCAGTGTGATCTCCATATTCTTTTCTCTGACCATGTTGTTCTGAAGGCTCTCCAGAAAACCATACTGGTTACTAAGGCCAGTCAGAGTATCGATATGCTCCTGTGCAGACTGATTTCGAATAGAACCGGCAAAATATTCCGCCTCGCCATTATTATCTATGAGCACAGTTCCACGGCAGGTACAGATTACATACTCTCCGTTTATCTTTCTTGCTCTATACTGCATATCATGGCCGGAGGTTTCACCCTTAAATATACTATCAATTTCCGAATGATAAACTGCAATATCCTCCGGGTGGATTCTGTGTTCCCATATCTCTCCGGCGCCGTGCATATATTCTGCAGGCAGACCAAATGCAGTAATTGCGTTTTTAGACCATCTGGAGATATCATATCTCATATCACAAAGATATACATAGGTTCCTTCAGCTACAATGGAAAAAGCTTCATAAAGCTTATCAAGTTTTTCTTTTCTTTTTTCCGGATAGCCTTCAAGCATTTCCCTGATTATAACTTCGTCTTTATCAATTAAAGATTTTTCTTTTCTTTCCTTTTCATTCTGGTCAATCTTCTCCTGATTGTCCATATTTTTTTTGAACAACTTTTTGTTTTCGTACATTATCTTATCGGCACGTACAAAAACATCATTCACATTACTATCCTGTTCAGGCTTAAAGACAGCCATTCCTATAGATGAAGTAACCAGACCTTTTCTCTTGTTTTCAGACTGTAATTTTTCAAACTCTTCTATCAGTTCCTCACGTTTTTCAAAATCACCGCCCCTTAATATAACAACAAACTCGTCTCCACCTATTCGATAAACCGGGCTGTGCTTATACATTTGACATATATTTCTACATGCTTCACGTATATATTCGTCTCCGGCACTATGGCCTTTAGTATCATTTATGATCTTCAGACCGTTAATATCACACACCAACAAAGCAAAATCACCCATACTGATGTTGTTAGCCTTTAAATCTTTAATGTTTTTATCCAGCTCACCAACCACTTTTGTATATGCGTGTTTATTCTTTACACCGGTAAGGGCATCCTTATTAGCTATATCAATAGCAGAATCAATTGCTTTTTCAAATTCCAGCTCTTTACGCTTGGCATCATCTACATTTGCCACAGCAATGATAATGTGTGAGAAATCCTTCTTCGAACGTATAACAGAAAGAGTCATATAATTAGGTTTTCCGTCAATCATCAGTCTGTAATTAAGCTGAAGACTTCCGTTCACATCCAGATTATTCAGAATATAATCCTTATCCATAGCAACGGACATCATAGGAAGATCTTCCGGATAGATGTCTTTTTCCATATTCTTCTTGGTTTCCGCAAAGAAATCTTTTCCCGAAGTACCTAAAGAACTCTTCTTATAATGCCCGGACGCATTGTATTCAGTATATTCATTTGTTTCAATATTTACATGATAGATAGCAACAAAGCCGGCAGCAAGAGCCATGGCAATCTCATTATAGATTTCATTTTCTTCCATCATGGACTGCTCGCGCTTTACCTGTTTATCTATATTTACAACTCCAACAATAAAATGATTAGAGTCATTTCTTGGATGAACAACTATCATTGATACCCATTGATAATCGTCTCCCAGCTTCTGTCTGTAATTAATTCTGATAGCTCCGCTCTCTTTCAGGTTTTTGTAGAGAGTATCCTTTTTCAACTGATCAAGGACGTTATCTATGTCTGCAGAATGGATAAACCTTTTTATATCCTCTTCAGCAGCTTTAAAGAAATCTTCGCCCTCTGTATCAGTTCCCAGTTCCGAATAGACATCACTGGCACTGTATGTAGTATATTTATTATTTTCTATATTGACATAGTAAATAACCTCGTAACGACTAGCCAGAGCATTGGCAATCTGTCCAAATGTTCTGATCTGTTTATCAGCATCAAGTTTGCGCCTTACCTCTTCATCCACATCTTTGACGCCAATTAAAATATTATGATCGTTACCTCTGATAATCTTTAGATAATGATAAATAGGTTCTCCATTTTCCATAATACGATAATTATGAGAAAAGAATATTCCTGATAAAAGAATCTCGTTTAATTTCTCCTTATCGAAGAGATTGATAAACCCATCCTGATCATCAGGAAACACATATGATTTAACCTCATTAACTACATCAGAATAGAAATCCTCTCCTGATGTATTCACGATAAGTTCCTTATTATCAGACTTAACTGTGTATTCAACATAACTGTCATTATCAGAATTAATAACATAAAGGCTGGTATAATCTCCAGCCAAAGCTGTAGCTATATCACTAAAACTTATGGGTAGTTTGTCGTTCCCCTGTTTTGTATCTCCCATAATAATACCCCCATTAACCCTGAAAGTCTCCCAGTTAATTATACTGTAATTCTGACTTTCTTGCCAACTATCTTCTTTGTAAATATCTTTTTGTGTTTCTTTGCGTAGGATAACCCACAGGGGTCTGACCCCCTTGGGTTATTTCTCGTATTTTTTCTTGAGTATGAGAAGCTGGAATACGTGGTCTACTCTGGCCTGGAGGATTTCAGGCTGCAGTGGCTTTATTATAAAGTCTACCGCTCCACGTTTAAGGCCCTTTGCTTCTGTCTTGCCGTCTTTATCTTCCGTCATAAGGATTACCGGCACCTGACTTATGGGGCCTTCCATCTGCTTCAGCTTGTACATTACATCAAAGCCACTGAGGCCCGGAAGCTTGATATCCATAATGATCAGATCAGGAATCATCTCCATGGTCTGGACATGATTCAGAAAATCGGAGCCTGAGCTGAATGATGTAACAGCGGATCCATGTTCGCCAAGAATATTTTTAGCGATCTTGACGCTCTTTTCATCATTATCTATTACTACGATATTGGCTCCGACCATATTAGCATCGGCGCTTCCATCGTTCTTTACGTATTCAACCTCGTAATTAATATTCAGACTGAAATCATAATCGTTGTCCCATTTACTGAGGACTCTCTCAATCAGTCCATTAACATATTCCTCGTCTATATCTGTCAGAAGAACAAAATACTGATTAAAACGGCTTCTTGTAAGTATGTCAGACTTTCTAAGGACTCCTCTCAGATAGAATCCAAAATCATCTGTACTGGTTCTGTATTTTTTATTATTGATCTTGCCTGTCTTCTTAAGAGTGAACAGAACCTTACAATAATTCCTGTTATTTCTCACAAAGTATCTGGTGGCAAATCTATAAGCAAAGGAAAATGCTTCCAGATCAAGCTGCATAGCCACATTTTCGATATTATGCTCTCCTATGATTTCGGTAATCTCCTTCATATCAGGAGTGATCTTACCCTTATCCTCTTCATACATGGTGATGGTGGTGTAAACCATAGAACCATGCTTCTTTTTCTTCTTCACCACTCTGAGGGTTCTTTCAGCAAGCTTCAGAAGAGACTGATAATCATTACCAAGCTTTGGAACCATGATAGCTCCCATGGAAACCCCAATAGGAATCTCCTCTTTTTTCAATATATCTTTAGTCTTTTCAACTATACTTTCATTCAGCTTCCCGGAGAATTCTTCAACATCCTTTTCCTCAGTTATACCTCTGGCGAATATTACAAACTTATCTCCGCCGATTCTTCCTATTCTGCTCCCAAGAGGAAATGTGTTTTTTAGTATTTCAGCGAATCCGGCAAGTACTTTATCTCCGGTTGCCTCGTCATAGATATCATTTATCTTCTGGAAGTCATCTATATCAGCGACTATAAGACATCCTGTTCTAGAGGTACACATCTGAGAAAACTCAACATTTACCGCCTCCTTATTCAGAAGTCCCGTCAGCTTATCTATAGTCGCTTCTTCCTTCAGGTGAACCAGGGAAGTCTGCATAGTGATAATATTATTAACGCGGATAAGCAGCACATCCGGCTTAAAGGGCTTGCTTATATAATCAGCAACTCCCTCACGAAATCCTTTAAGTTCAGAATCTTTGCTACCATCCGAAGTAAGGAATATAACCGGAGTCTCCGTCATCCCAAGTTCCTTTTCATACTTTCTCAGGACACTTAAGGTTTCAAAGCCATCCATTTCCGGCATCTTGATATCAAGAAGAATCAGATCAGGAGTACCATTTTCCTTAATATACTCCAGCATCTTCCTGCCGGACTTAAGAGCAGTAACCCTCATATCATTATCACTGAGGATTTTACCGGCTACTTTAAGATTCATATCCTCATCATCAACAACCATTACCCAATTTCCCATAGTAATACCCCTTTTTATTACATTATCGAAGCCAACGTGTGCGTCTGTTAAAGTTTCCGGTGTAACAACCTGCATTCCTTCAATATGTTCCGGAGTATCCTTTGCAATAAGGATACTGCCACAGCATTCATTTCATCCTTTTTTTACAAAAGTAACCCATTGGGGTCAGACCCCTTTGGGTTATTGGGGTCAGACCCTTTTGGGTTACTCGTATGTTTTCTGTTCAAGTCTGCTTTCGAAATCAATCAGCTTAATGGGACGATCAAAGAAATATCCTTGTGCGATATTGCATCCGTTTTCACGGAGGACCTCAAGCTGATCTAAAGTTTCAACACCTTCTATAACGCATTCAAGACCGATATCATGAGCCAGAGAAATGACATGTTTAAACATCTTATTGGAAATGCTTTCATTCTCTTCAACATTCTTTGGAACAATACTCTTATCGATCTTAAGAACATTCCACGGAATATCACGTATCAGATTCAGTGAAGAATAGCCCACACCAAAATCATCTACAGCAGTACATATCCCCTGCTCCTGAAGTCCGCAAACGACGCGTTTCAGGTCACTGAACAGAACATCTGTTGTAGTCTCAGTAAGCTCCACCTCGATGTACTCATGGGGAACTTCGTACTTATCCACAATATTTAAAATGTGATCAAGGAAATCCACTGATACCAGATGCTTTCTGGAGAAGTTAACAGATATGCGCACAACATAACGTCCCTCATCCAGCCATCTTCTGATATCCTGGCAAACATGTTCAAGCATATAAAAATCAAGATCACATATATCCGTATTCATTTCCAGCACAGGAATAAAATCATCCGGTGGAATAATACGATTATCCTGTACCCAGCGGCAAAGAGCTTCAGCTCCAACTATCAGATTATTTTCAATATCCACCTTCGGCTGATAATAGACTTTAAACTCTTCCTTCTCAAGAGCAGCTCTGTATTCGTTCTGAACCTTCTTCATGTGCTCTTTGGATTTTTTCATCTTGTCATCATAGACAACGATACTTCCGCTGGCCTCACGCTTTGCAGTGCTGCTTGCCATCATTATCTTATCCATGATATCTCCATATCCCTTTAACATATATGGATTAGGAAGCATGAATATTCCTGCTGCGGCAGCAACCATTATCTTTTTATCATCTAACTCACCAAAAGAAACCGGGACACCGGAAAAGATTTCGTATACACTTCTCTTCACCTTTCTATCAAATATACCTACAAATTTATCACCGCCAAGACGTGTAACAATTCCGGTATCATCTATAGCATCCTTTATCATGTTAAAATACTTTTTCAGAACAACATCGCCATTCTCACGACCGATTTCCTGATTAACCATGGTAAAGTTGTGAAGATCGATATGAAATGCCACCTTACCACCCAGCTTGTTCTCAGCATTCTTAATATCAAGATAGCGGGCAAATGCACGGAAATTGGCATAGCCGTCCATATCTGAAAAGCCGAACTCTTCAAGGGTTCTGATAAGTCGCTTTCTGCTGACAAAACCAAGAATAACACGCAGCATGGTTTCAAGCTGCGTAAGCTCTTCTTCACCCCTGTCAGATTCCTTTTTAGTACAGTACAGTGTTCCGATAATAACAGCCTTACTGCTGGCTATTACCCTTATACGAAGTAAAACACATTCTGACTTTCCATTATCAAAGTCACAAAAAACTTCACCTATACCTCTACGTTCCATCATAGGAGTACGATAAAATTCTGTATCACCTTTGGTCAGATGGTACTCTTCACATATTTCCTCTACTAATTCAACATAATCCTCATGAATAAACGGCTCAGCATGCGTTATCCATATAAGCCGTTCCATGAAAGAAATAAACTTATCTTTTGCTACCATATTACCCCTATAACCCCATTAAATAATTACAATCCATGTACATAAAACCTATAGAGACATTGTAACATTATTCCTGTTAAAAAACGACCATTTTTTAAAGCACTTTAAGAACCTCACCCAGCATATCAAAGGCGACTTTAGCGCTTCTGATCACATTTGTATTAAAATCTCCCCCATCGCCTTCGTAGGTGTCACTGATGCACTTAATAGAAAGACATCTGACTGAATTCTGCAGGCATATCCTTGCAATTGCCGCAATCTCCATATCACATATCTGACAGCCAAGGGATGCCAGTTCTTCCTTATCCTCCGTCTTATCAACAAAGCGGTCACCGCTTGCCACTGTAACCGTCCGAACTGATGGAAGTTTCTCCATAACCAGCTCCCTTAGGCCTGCATCAAGTCTGATATACTCGTCTTCATATTCCTCGTACTGATGCTTCTTCACAGGATCAATCGGTGAAACATCATAGTCATAATGACAAACCTTCTCAACAAGGAATATGTCATCCACCTTAAGTCCCGGAACAATAGCACCGGCAACACCAAAGTTGATCACCACTTCACATCCGGTATGTGTGATAAGCAGCTGAGTTGTTGCTGCTGCATCAATCTCTCCATAGCCTGAAAGAGCCGCCACAATCTCATGACCATACATTTCTGTATGATAGATCTTTTTGTTACCAACAGTCTCCTCAGTAATATCATGTCCGCTTTCAAGAAATGATTTTAACTCACGTTCTATTGCAATGATTATGCCTATCTTCATGTTGTTTTCTCCTTTAATATGTAAAATGTAACTAAAGCTTCTACTTATTTGCAACTTGGCTTTATAGCCGATTCGCCTGTAACCTTACTTCCAATAGCCTTTTTCAAAAGATCTCCGGCGCCTTTTACATTTGTCGCTGCTTCAAGATCTCCCATCATGATCTGCATAGCACCTGCCTGAACAACAACTCCACCGCCATTAAGAGCTGCGATCACCTGTCTTTTTCGTACATTCATTTTAGATGCATAGTACGCCTGCATAGCGCTTCCTTCAGAAACAGAAACATCATGATCATATTCCAATACGGAAAAAACGCCCTTCTGACTTATAATCTTATGAACCTCTGTTGGATTAAATAGATTGGTTTGTATCATTTTGTCACCCTCCTGGATAATGTTTTATTTATTAAATATTGAAAATCACTTAAAAAAGAAAATATTTTAGTTGTGAATTTTAACAGATTAATTATAATACATATATGTAAATAAGAAAAACTAAAAAAGGAGAAAAAAATGAAAAAATCACTTAAAATCTCTAAAAAGATCCTATGTCTTATACTTACATGTTTCTTTCTGGTTCCCAGCATAAATATAGCAGTATCTGCTGAAGAACCTAAAGAAGAATTAATGGGACCTATTGACATCCAATCAATAACAAAACCCGTTACCAAAGAAAACTGGAGTTACGACCCAAAAACTAAAACCCTTACTTTGGCAGGGGTAAATATTGATGGCTATGCATCAGAATATTCTTATACTGAAGATCCAAGTAGAAAACCTTCCGGACTTATGTTCAGATTCTATCCGGGAACTACTATCATCGTAAAAGAAGGTACTGTGAATAACCTTTACGGAAGATATTCCGGAAACATTTTCGATTGCAGGGAAGATGAAGGTTCCGGCACCGGAGGAATAACAATTAAAGGTGGTGGAACTTTAAATCTATACCGCAGCGAAATCGCAATTCGTACAAATACAGAATTAAATATCGAAGACGCAAATATCAATTTTACCGATGGTGATATATTCATTATGATGCTTTCTGAATACTATAAAACCCCAACAAACCTAAACCTGAATATTACCGGAAGTAAAATTAATATAGACGATTGTACAGGAGCCATATATAACTACGGGACAACTTTCTCAGGAAATGATATAGACGACGCTTTAAAGAATTACAGCAAAGAACCAATTAATACAACTACTGTAAATATCACTGACAGCGATATAAAAATGAACATCAAACTTGATACAAGCCAGGAACGAAATCACAGCTGTTTCCTTATAAGAAATGGTTATCTCAACTTTGATAACACTAATCTTGATCTGAATTCTTACCACGAAGCAATCAATGTCTGGAGAACATATGCTCCGGGACAGAAGGCTGAAAATCTTGTTACATTTAAAAATGTCAGCCTGCCTGATGATGTAGAATTATCATCAGATACATTAACAGGTACCTACGCATCAGTAAAGGGTGAAACCCTCGTCACAAAGGGAACCAAGCTGGAATTAAGTTTTGATAATAGAGGCAGCATATTTGATATGTCATTCGGACACAAATTTGCGAATGGAATAAAGAGCCTAAAGGCTCAGGGAAACAAACCACCGGAAGTACCGGATGACAAAAAGGATAACTCCGGGGAAACTATAGATGATGCAACAAAAACAATAACTACAGCTGATACTGATAAGAATGACATAACCGGAAGCACCATAGCTCCTCTCCTGCTTAAGGCAACAGGTGGTAAAAAGCGTGTAAATCTCACTTGGAAAAAGATTAAAAGCGCAGATAGCTATGTTGTATTCGGAAGTGCATGTGGCACAAAGATGAAAAAGCTTGCCACCGTCAAAGGCAATAAGTACACTGCTAAAAAGCTCAAAAAAGGAAAATATTATAAATATCTTGTAGTTGCTGTAAAGGGAAGTAATGTTGTTTCAAAATCAAAAACAGTTCATGTAACAACATTAGGCGGCAAAAAAGGAAATCCCGTAAAGATTAAACTGAAGAAAACCCAGGTTAAGCTTAAAAAGGGAAAATCACTTAAGATAAAAGCAAAGCTTAAAACAAACAAGAAAGTTAAATGGCATACAGCTAAGTATCGCTATGAATCATCTAATCCAAAAGTTGCTACTGTCGCAAAAAATGGCAAGATCAAAGCAGTTGGAAGCGGCAAATGTTATGTATATGTTTATACACAGAATGGCGTACGCAGCCAAATTAAAGTTAGTGTAAAATAAAGTTAGTGTAAAATAGTTTCCAGGCAGCTCACAAAACTCTTATTGGAGTTAAGCGAGCTGCCTGGTTTTTATATTCGTAATAGCAAGCTCACCCCTTATAGGTCAGACAAAGCATTGTCATATCGTCAAACTGCTCTGCTGATTCTACAAACTCATCCACTGATTTATTAACATTTGAAATAAGATCTTTAGGTGATGCATCTGCATCGGAGTTTAATGCTTCAATAATTCTGTCCGTTCCATAAAGATTAGATACATCACTGTTAGCCTCTGCTATTCCATCTGTATATACAAAGATACCGTCACCTTTAGAGAGTTGTATCTCATAATTAGTATATTCCATTCCTCCCATGCCACCTAAAACAAAACCATGTTTATCTTTAAACAATTCAAATCTACCGTTACTTCTGATGGCAGGATATTCATGTCCAGCATTTGCAGCTTCAATAACGCCGGTTTTTATATTCAGTATTCCCAACCAGACTGTAACAAACATATCTGATATGTTTCTTCTTGCAAGATCATCATTCACTTTTTTCAGAATTTCAGCAGGTGTACCACCCAGAAGTGCAAAGTTTCTTATGGATGTCATGGCAGACATCATAAGAAGTGCCGCAGGTATTCCTTTTCCGGAAACATCGGCAATTACTATTCCGAGATGATTTTCACCGATGGCAAAGAAATCATAAAAGTCACCACCAACTTCTTTTGCCGGTTCCATACTGGCATATAATTCATACTCCGACCTTTCAGGGAAATCTTTTATAAGCATTTCGCTTTGAATCTTTGTTGCAAGATCAAGTTCAGTTGTTACCCTTTCCTTTTCTGTTGCAAGTTTTATATTCTCTTTTGTATACCTATCAATCTCCTGTGCCAGCTGATTTACATCATCAGCCAGAACCCCGATTTCATTTCTGGACTTAATCGTTTTTATTTGAGCACTAACCTGGGCACTATCTTTATTTTTCATATAGTTTCTCAGAGCACCATTAACCTTCTGAAGGGGTTTAATAGCAATACCGTATATGAAAATAAGCAAAAGACCACCGGCAAGCAAAAGGCCAACAAGAAACTCTATTATGATAGTCCTGACAGTATCCTTATAAAGTGTGGTATAAACATCCGTCCAGTCATAAATAATACTGATAACACATTTAAGTTCTCCATCATCTGAGTAAATAGGAATATAACCGACATAAAGAGCTTTATCTTCCTGAGATTTCAAATCCTCTTCAAACACTGTCGTATCTTCTTTTCCATCGACAAAACGTTTCAGAACCTTATGATCCGTCAGATTTAAATCAATAGTATCACCTAAAGCATAAGTAATAATATCCTTACCATTTTCAGTGTTTGACAGATTCTCATAAGGATCTTCATCAGCCGGAGAACCATAACCATTACCATTTCCGGTATCCAACAACACTATTGCACGGTCTTTTTTAATATCTATACATCTAGCCTGATCATAACCAAGATTAACCTTGGTATAATATAAATCATCAGAAATTAAAGGATAATTACTCTTCGCATCACAGAACTTCTCATATTCATCCAATTTGAAAAAACACTCTTTATCCGAAATGTCAGTATTAGACCATATTTTAGCAATGGTATCCATTTCTTTTCTGGTTCTTGGTGCGATAATCTGCTTCGGATCCTGTTCCCAATAATCGATATATTCCGTAAGCAAACCTTCACTTGAATAAAGAAGTTCTTCTTTTATTGTTTTAAGATTGATAGTCATCATTTCATTTTTAGCGGAAAGATACAGATTCTTACTTCTGACAAACAAATAATACGAAGCTAAAATACTTCCAATTATAAATACAGCAACTATCAATATTCCTATTTGAAATAAAAGCCTTACATTTTTCTTCATAAAAAACCCCTGAAACTAAAACACCATAAACTACGATTAACAAAATCGCATCAAAAATGCAAATGACATCAATAGATTATTGAAGGAATATTCCTGACCTACACCCTCTCCGGAATTAGGTCCAAAAACAGAACAAGCTATCATGTCCAATACAAATAATGCCACAAGTATTGAACATATAATAATGGATTTTTTTCTTCCAAGTTTTCTCATCATATTCTTGATAATAGGTCCAAGAATGTATATACCTAAAAAGCCACCTAAGGCAAATGCAATAAGACCCGCCAGGCATACCCTGCCGTTAATATTGACCATCATGTCATGATAATCCCAGTAGGACATATTATTGAAGAATTCAAGCACGAAGCTTGTGAAATACTCCAAAACACCACAAAGCAGCATGGTATATACAAAAAGTTTCGGTTTACTATTCTTAAACCTGTTAAGAAGTGCGATTATAAGCACACCTCCTGCACCATATATGGGAAGCCACGGTCCATACATAGCACCTCTGTTTCGGAATATGTGTTCCTTAACAACATGAATACCTACTTCCCATGCCCATCCTACAAAACAGAAAATAAAGAACATAGCAATAAAATCTGTAAGCAGGTATTTGTCTTCCTTATCAAAGTCAGAACCTTTAATCTGTATGTCAGGCAATACATATTCAAAAGAACTATCTTCAACTTCTTCTCCGGCCATGATTCTGTCTACATATGCAGCATTATAAAATGCCGGTTCTATAAATTTACTATTATCAATATCAGGCCTGTTTCTGAGAGTCATATATATTTCCGCATCTACAGCATACCCGATTGGAAGAGATACGAATACTTCAAAAAACGGAATAATATGTAAGATCAGCAGATAGAAATAGGAAATATGAGTCAGAAATATTTTCATCTTATAGCCTTTGGTCATTTCCTTAGAAATATCTCTGACCTCTCTCCATTTAAGATCAGGGTTCTCTGCCAGCAAAAATGGAACAAAATAATATTGATAAAACTTGATTATTCCACCGATAATCGTAAAGCCCCATAAAACACGTACGATCTGATAGATACTCATCACACCTATAATATGAAAAAAGTGTTTATTTCCAAAGGGTGCAAACAGACGTCTGATCTTAACATCTTTCTGGATACGGTTTTCCATAAGAAATCTGGAAGAACCAACAGAAAATGTTTTCTTAATAAATGAACCGATTCCCTTAGTAAGCAAAATCAAAATAATAATAAAACCAAAGACCTCTCCGGTATTTCTTTCCATGTAGCTCTGATTTTTTCCTAAAAGATTTATCATCCAACTGTAGGAAGTTAATACATTACGTATTATAGCTATAAGAAGAGTTTCTCTGACACTCCTGGGCACCGCCCGAAATACACTGGTGTTTTTGCACCAATCAAGAATCCTAAGTAAATCAGATTTTTTTACAGCTCCAATTCCAATCCTCATATCAATTTCACTGACCACTGAAGCTGCATTTGATTTAATAATACCAACAAATGAAAAAATAAAAAGTATAAGAATTAAAACAAGATATGGTTTTAGTCCTTTTTTAAATACAGTACGTCTCGTTCTTTTCCTTATTTCTGAAATACTCCAGTTAAAATCTACCTTTTCAGTTTCCATTATACCTCTCCCATTAGTTTTTTATTTTTTATTATTATATACCAAATAATAAATAACTTAAAAGTATTTACCTTACTTTAATAGTAACTGTTGCTGTTTTTGTACCCGAAAGATACTTATCATTTCCGGCACTTACGACCTTACCCTTAACCTTCAGAGTATTAGCAGTCTTTGCACTGTCATCTTTGCCTGACTTGTCATCCGGCTTTACATCAGGTTCCGGTGCACCATTTACAAGATAATCAGT
Organism: Eubacterium sp.; assembly: GCA_024692605.1. Classification (GTDB taxonomy): domain Bacteria; phylum Bacillota; class Clostridia; order Lachnospirales; family Lachnospiraceae; genus Eubacterium_Q. The sequence continues at coordinate 3,346 of JAILMQ010000218.1, read as the reverse complement.
TGTAGTCTGCTTTAAATCTTTAGTTTTCAGATTAGTAACACCGTATGCGTATTCCATCTGAGCTATAAGATTACCTTCAGCTATAGTTACATTTCTCTCTTCTATAGGTGTGTAATTATTATAATCCGGATAATAGTGACTGTATGTCAGAGCATAATCATCAATCACTTCATCATAAGTTGCCCCTGCTAGGCACTCAAGAACTGCGATCATAAAGCCTGTTCTGTCTTTACCAAAGATGCAGTTAACTTCATAAACACCGGGGTGTTCTATCATAAACCTTAATCCCTGAGCCATTCTTGTGTTAAAATCCTCTTCTCCAAAATTAGTGTTCATGTTTACTTCGATATGATTTACAGTAGCATAATAGCTATCAGCATAGCCTTCACGTGACGCTGCAGACTCAGGTGATTCAGATAGATTTATTATAGTTGTTACTCCAGCGCGCTTATTAGCCGCATCTGCTATGGCACTTCTTTTGATCATAGGATTAATAGGAGAAGATGTTCTGTAGAGAACTCCTTTTTTCATTCCGGTTGTGGTCACCATTCTGTGATTAGCAAACTCCTCATCTGTCAGATCAGGAAAATCTGTTCGTTCACTGGACATTCTACCTATATCCCATTTATTTATCTCATCCAGATATCCGGCTTTCTCATAAAACTCAATTTCAACTTTCTGATTTATAAAGTCTTCTGTTATTCCATAGTTTTCAGCAAAATTCCCCTCAATCATTCGAAGAGCAAGGCTATCATCACTGGATGAACCAACCAGAACTATCTTATGAAATCCCAGACTTACATGCCCTTCAACAAAGGGAACAAAAAACATTTGGTTTTCACCAATTTTAACTAATGCAACATCACCAGTCTCATATCCGATTGTTTTAAAAGTCTCTAAACTAAGATCGACAAGTAAACCAATAATCTTTTCTTCATATAATTATGTCCCCTCATTAACCGCATTAATATGTATACTCTTTCAACTCACAGTTCTTTATTCCGTAATTTCCATATTCTTCGTTGGTCATATCATAGAAGTACGAATTCACACACCTCACTATTCCATTATGAGCAACCAAGAGATATATCTTATCATCCTTTGATAGATCATCTAAAAGGTTGTAAATGCGCTGTGCAAGACGGAGCATAGATTCTCCCCCATCATAGGACTTTACAAAGTTTCTTTTATCCATCCTAAAAACTTCACCATCTCTGGGAGTACCCTCATACTTACCAAAGTTCTGCTCACGAAGTCTCTCATCCGCACGAAGTGGCAACCCCGTAACATCAGCAATATGATTCGCCGTATCAAAGGCTCTTGAAAGAGGTGATGCCACTATCTCATCAATCACTATCTCACCACTATCCAGTTTTTCTTTTATGATACGACCAAGTTCTTCAGCCTGCTTATGCCCCTTCTCTGTAAGTCCAATATCTGTAGCTCCACATATTTTGTTAGCAACATTCCAAAAGGTCTCACCGTGTCTTGTAAAATAGATTTTCTTTGTCATCTTAGTATCAGCTTTCCTGTTAATTATATAATCTTATTATTTATTAATTTACTTTTCTTAATTTATTTTTCTGAATTTTTTATTCTTTCGTTATTTCGAATACATTTCGGAAAGAAGTAATATTCCTTCCATCTTCCTGTCCATAAATCGCAAAGCATATCTCATCAAAGCATTTACCATATTCTTCATCAATAATTACTTTTTTGAAGTACCGGGTCACATCTTCGGGTTTGTTTCCAAAGGCTCCACAGCCCCATGCCCCCAGAACAAGGTATTTATAACCATACTTTGCAGCTGCAGCAAGCATGATCCGTATTCTTCTTACGAATGTATCTTCAATCATCTTATTTCCGGCCATAAGTGCAGCACCATATCTGTTAGGAGCCGGCACTGTCACCACTCCCATAGTAACAGGCGTGGACAAAAGATTATACTTCTCATCCCTGAAAACCACTACATTAGGGGAAATAAGCATATAATCCGACTCCACACGACTGGCATGGGTGTTATTAAACTTATACATTTCCGAAGCTTTTTTTGAGGTGATAGATGCATATAATGTACTACATCTGCAGAGAGCTTCCTCCTGGGCATTAGCCCCCATGCGAAATCCTCCGCCGGGGTTATGGGCATTTGCAAAGTTCATAACCAGTGCATTATCATATCTTCTCCCTGCCTCAAAGGAATCTGCATTGATAACCGTAATGTTGCACATCTGCTCTTTCTTAAAAGCTGACATATCAAGAGACTGAAGCTCTTCACCATCTTTGGGACTGATAACAATAACCTCCTCATAATCTACCTGAGGAAGTATGATCTCATTTCCTTCCAGAGTATATTTCCTGTCTTTAATTATATTTAGAGTTTCGTTTGCAATCTGAATATTATTCATAATACACCAGCCTGTTTATAAATATGACGTGAAATTATTTAGATAAATTTACCTTGATTTTCTGTATTCCCATTTGTTAAACCTTCTCCAAGCATAGGTTTTGCAATCTTTTCATTAAACAGGTCAATCAACGGACCCATGAAAAACGCAGTAATTATAGTACCTACACCAGCAATCGTAGGAATCTTGCCTATGGAATTTCCTGCAACCACAAACAATACGCAGCCTAATATTACACATACAAGATCTGTACAGATTCTTATATATTTAAACTTTCCAAGTTTCCATTTATTGGCCATCACTATTGCAACAGCGTCATAAGTGGAAACACCAAGATCAGCAGTCATGTAAAGGGAAGAACCGAAACATATGACTACAATGCCAATAATCAGACATATCACGCGCACTATCATAGATGGGTCAGGAATCATTTTTTGAAGAAAATCATAAGTGAATTGAGTAATATACCCGAGCAAAAACAGATTAATAAATGTTGCAATACCGATATTATGTCTGTCCGCTATAAGACTAAATATAAGAAGTATCACATTAACTATTACATACAAAGTCCCAAAATTAATCGGTATCAATGCATCAAGTCCACTCATTAAAGACTGGAACGGATCAACCCCAAGGGCTGCCAGTTTAAAAACCCCTACGCTAATTGCGCAGATAATAACACCGAACAAAGACATAAATATACGACGCCTTCGTTCCTTTAAAAATAATAAAACCTTAGACATACTACACCTTTAAATAACTTTAATACTACTTCGTTTACCCATTATGTTGAAAGATAATACATAAATTATATCAAATTATAAGTACTATTACCATTCATTTACCATTAATTCTATTAAAACTGCGGTGGCTATCTCCGGTGACTATGATTTTGGACTTTTTCTATTTTTCTTAGCCGTTTTCGCTCAATTCACCTCTTG
>JAILMQ010000217.1 GCA_024692605.1 Eubacterium sp. | reverse complement strand
TGGTATTTTGATTATTCTGGGTATTTTTTGCAAGGTTTGCAAACTTGGTATATCTGCTGAGCCATGCCAGTTCAACAGGGCCTACGGCACCATTTCTCTGTTTTGCGATTATTATTTCAGCAACTCCCGGCTTTTCAGATTTTTCCTTATTATAATATTCATCTCTATAAATAAACATTACCACGTCGGCATCCTGCTCGATAGCTCCGGATTCACGTAGGTCCGCAAGCACCGGCCTGTGATCCGGTCTTGTATCAGCCGCTCTGTTCAGCTGAGAAAGTGCTATAACCGGAACATTAAGCTCTCTTGCAAGAGTTTTTAATGAACGGGACACATCAGAAATAAACTGCTGTCTCGATTCTACTTTTCCGCTTGGGCTCATGAGCTGGAGGTAGTCAATGATTATCAGACCTATTCCCTCAGTCTGTTTAAGTTTACGACACTTTGTTCTAAGCTCCGGCATCGTGATGGAAGAATTATCATCAATAAATATATTTACGCCTGCCAGATCATCCGCACTCTGGATGATCTTAGTCCAGTCACCATCTGATATATCTCCGGTCTTAAGGTTTTTAGCATCTACCATGGAGTCTACGGCTACAAGTCTTGTTCCCAGCTGTTCACGTCCCATCTCCAACGAGAATAGAACAACAGGTACCTTTTCCTTTACTGCAACATGATGGGCTATATTCAGGACAAATGCAGTCTTTCCCATAGAAGGTCGAGCTGCCACCAGAATAAGTTCTCCGCCATGAAGACCGGTAAGCATGTTATCAAGATCTATGAATCCGGTTCTCAGTCCATTAATCTTACCCTTGGTCTGAGCCGCGTCTTCTATTCCGCCTATAACATCAACGATTACATCCTTGATATGAGCAAAATCTGTGGTACCTGATCTTTGCTGCATGAGCTTGAACATGTCAGACTCAGTACCTTCCATGATACTGTCAACAGTATCAGACCCCTCATAAGCAAGTTTTGAGGTCAGATCAGAAAGTTTTATAAGCTTTCTGAGATAGGATTTATCCCTTACAATTTCCGCATAAGACTTTGCAAATGCAGATGTAGGAACGCTTGCAAGAATATCTCCAAGAAACTCAAGGCCACAGATCTCTTCCGGCGCATTCTTCTCTCTGAGTTTCTCTCCAAGAATTACTTCATCTACAGGCTTTCCTTCATTGTAAAGCTCAACTATCGCATCATAGATGATTCCATATTGAGTGTTGTAAAAATCCTCCTTATTGAGAATTGCGCTTACTTCAGAGATTGCATCTCTATCAATAAGCATCGAACCTATAACACTTCGCTCTGCATTATTATCATGAGGAGGAATTCTTTTTACTATATTATCCTCTGCCATTACATCCCCCTGTCTACTCTTCAACTACATCTAAAAGAAGTTCAGCTGTCACCTGTGGATGAAGCTTTATTCCAACTGAATATCCTCCCAGTGACTTAACAGGATCCTTAAGAATGATTTTCTTCTTGTCAACCTCGATACCCAGCTGCTCTTTAATAAGCTCTGCTATCTCCTTTGAGGAAACCGAACCAAAGGTTTTTCCATTGGAACCAACCTTCATGGTTGCTGTAATCTTCTTATCTTTAAGGTCATCCTTAAGCTTCTGTGCTTCTGCAAGGTTTTCAGCTGCAATCTTCTCATCATTCTGGTTTTTAAGCTTCAGATCATTCATATTCTGAGGTGTAGCCTCAACACCAAGCTTCTTAGGAAGCACGAAGTTTCTTGCATAACCCTGATTAACTTCTACTACATCGCCTTTCTTTCCAAGGGATTTAACATCTTGTGTAAGTATTATCTTCATTTTATATATCTCCGCTTTCACTCATCTCACGAAGAACCTCTTTCAGTTCTTCGAAGAATTCTTCTTTAGTTTTATCTTTCAGCTGTGCACCTGCTACATTTGCATGTCCACCGCCATTAAATCGTTCCATAACAACCTGTACATTAACATCACCGATGGATCTTGCTGAAACATACAGAATTCCATCGTCTCCCTCTGTTACAACAAAGGAAGCATTTATATTTTCCACATTGAGAAGTTCATTAGCCGCCTTTGCCACTGCAACCGTTGGCATATCTCCTGATTCAGGATCCGGATCTACATAGGATAAGACGAATCTATCCATATATACAGAAGCATTGTTGATACCCCTTGCACGTTCCTTCATCTCAGTCATGGAACTTCTGAACATCTTTCTGACTCTTGTAACATCCGCTCCACTCTTTCTCAGATAGGATGCCGCCTCAAAGGTTCTCACACCGGTTTTTGTAAGGAAATTATCTGTATCAATAAGAATTCCGGCATACATAGCATCCGCTTCCTGATATTTAAGCTTAGGATTTCTGGAAATGTATTGATACATTTCAGCGATCATCTCGCAGGCAGAAGAAGCAAATGGTTCTATATAGGAAAGAGTCGCCCCTTGGATTGCTTCATTAGACTGTCTGTGGTGGTCAAATACAACAACTGTAGGAACCAGACTAAGCAGCTCCTCACATTCCGTCATACTTGGTCTGTTAACATCACATACAACCACAACAGTGTTCTGATCTACACGTGACACTGCTTCATTACTGGTAAGGAATACTCCTTCATATCCGTTTACTACTTTAAATGTATTGTGCAGCGGACGGATTGCATCAGTTATCTCATTGATAACGATGTTTGCTTTCTTACCCAGGCTGGTCACCATTCTGTAGATTCCTATGGCCGAACCAAACGCATCCGCATCCGGTCTCTTGTGAGCCATTATCATAACCTTCTCTTTACCGAGAAGAAGTTCTTCAAAGGCCTGAGCCTTAACTCTGGCTTTAACTCTGGTATTCTTTTCAGTACCGGCACTCTTTCCACCATAGTAGGTAACCTGATCACCAAACTTAACAGCAGCCTGGTCTCCGCCTCGTCCCATTGCCATACCGATGGCAGTTCTGGCATTCTCATAGGCATTTCCGAAACTGTTTGTTTCGTCATCAGCATCTGCACCAATACCAATACTGAGAGTCATTGCTATATCATTTCCGACATTTATGCTCTTAACATCATCAAGAATAGAGAATTTATCATCCCGAAGGGTCTGCATATATTTCTGACGGAATACAAAGAAATATTTATCATTCTCAATATGTTTTACGATAGCGTCGATGTTTGCCAGGTACATATTGATCTTTCTTTCAACAAGTGCCGTGAGGATAGAATGCTTAACATCCTCAAGGGAATCCATAACCTCATCGTAATTATCAAGATAAATAAGGCCTGCATAAAGCTTCTGGTCAACCATTTCCTTTTCATAGTACTTAAGCTCTGTTTCATCAAACATATACATGGCAAGTACTACGTTATCGACACCATTATCACTGTCTGAATGGTTTTCATCATCCTCATTTTCAAAAACAGTAGTAAGGTCAATTCTTTCTATGGTTACCTTGTACTTTCTTTCATTGTAGTCAATACTGATATCCAGAATATCAGCACCATCTATCATTTCAGGAGTAATATCCGGAAAATATGTATCAACTGTTTTCCTTATTCTATTCTCTGAAGGAATACCTATTGCTTCATGGAAAAGCTTATTTGCCCACATAACATGTCCTGTTGAATCAAGAATAGCATATGGGATTTCCAGTTCATACAAAAGTTCTTTTTGAATTTTACCCTGTTCAAGAGAATAATCCACCATTATGCTGCCCACCAGAGGAACAAGTCTGATGTAAAGAAAGATTACGATCAGGACATATACTCCGGCGATTGCCACACATAAAGAACCGATTTTGGAATCCAGACCATTCATGTATATCATGACACCCATGATTGCAAGTGTAAGAACAACTGGAATGACTATTATCCATTGAATTCTTCTCTTTATTTGTTTTTCCTTATTCATTCTTTAAGACCTTTCTGATAATATCAGCTAAGTGATGATATTCTTTCGCAAACCTGCTCATAAGTCTCTTTATATTTTGCAAGTTTTTCCTTTTCAGCATTTACCTTTGCTTCAGGAGCCTTGTTAACGAAGTTAGGATTGCTGAGCATTCCTTCACCACGCTTTATCTCTCCTTCAAGGCGAGCCTTTTCTTTATTAAGTCTTTCAAGTTCTTTCTCAACATCTACAAGTTCAGCAAATGGAATATAGATTACTGCATTATGAATAACAGCTGAAACCGCATCATCATCTATTCCGGTTTTATCAGCCTGAACCTTTACATCACTGGCATATCCAAGGGTACCAAAGAAGCTTGAGCTATCTTCAAATACTTTACGGATATCTTCCTTATCAGATACAACATATACCGCTGCCTTTCTTGAAGGAGGTACATTCATATCTGTTCTTACTGTTCTGATAGCACGAACAGCATCCTTTATAATATCTACATTCTTCGCCTCGAGATCAAAGTCTCTTGTTTCTTCAGCTACAGGCCAAGGTGCTATCATAATAGACTCGTCACCTGTAAGTGTGCAGTAGATCTCCTCTGTAACAAATGGCATATAAGGATGAAGTAGCTTAAGACCGATAGACAAAACCTCACGAAGAGTCCATAAAGCTGCAGCCTTTGTTGTATCATTATCATCCCAAAGTCTTGGCTTAACCATCTCGATATACCAGTCACAGAACTCATCCCAAAGGAAGTTATGAATCTTATCTGCGGCAACACCAAGCTCGTACTTCTCCATATTATCTGTTACGTCACGAACCAGCTGGTTAGCCTTTGCAACTATCCACTTATCAGCCATTGTAAGGTCAGAAAGTGTCACTGCATTTATAGCTTCATCTGTGATACCTGCTTCCTTAGCAGAATCCATATTCATCATAATGAAACGTGAAGCATTCCATATCTTATTTGCAAAGTTACGGCTTGCTGTAAGTCTGTCCCAGATGAAACGCATATCATTACCGGGAGCATTTCCTGTAATGAGCATGAATCTCAGAGCATCTGCTCCGTACTGATCGATGATTTCCAGTGGATCGATGCCATTTCCAAGGGACTTACTCATCTTACGTCCCTGCTCATCTCTTACAAGTCCGTGGAAAAGTACTGTATGGAACGGTATCTTATCTGTCTGCTCAAGTGATGAGAAGATCATTCTGATTACCCAGAAGAATATGATATCGTAACCTGTTACAAGTACATCTGTTGGGAAGAAATACTTGAAGTCCTCTGACTCTGTATCAGGCCAGCCAACAGTTGAGAATGGCCAGAGTGCTGATGAGAACCAGGTATCAAGAGTATCCTCATCTCTCTTGAGATTCTTACTCTGACACTTAGGACAACTGCAAGGTTCCTCTGTATCAACTATTACTTCACCACAATCCTGGCAATACCAGGCCGGAATTCTGTGGCCCCACCACAGCTGTCTTGATATACACCAGTCACGCATATTGTCAATCCAGTTGTAGTAAATCTTGTCCATTCTTTCAGGAACTAACTTAACCTCGCCGGTTTCAACAACCTTACGGGCACGAGCTGCCATATCGCTCATCTTTACGAACCACTGTGGCTTTACAAGTGGCTCTACTGTTGTTCCACATCTGTCGTGTGTACCAACCATATGAGTATGAGGAACAACTTTTACAAGCAGACCTGCAGCCTCAAGATCCTCAAGAACTGCCTTTCTTGCCTCATATCTGTCCATACCATGATAACGGGTACCCGGACAGTTGATGGTAGCATCGTCATTCATAATATTTATCTCTTCAAGGTCATGTCTCTTTCCAACCTCAAAGTCGTTAGGGTCGTGAGCAGGTGTAATCTTAACGC
>JAILMQ010000187.1 GCA_024692605.1 Eubacterium sp. | reverse complement strand
TACGCTATTACTGAGGGAACAACGGCAGATCCCGGCTATGCTAAGGATGGATATAAAAGTAGTCCGGCAGATTCAGAAAATTTTGAAATAGGAACTAATCCTAACAATGTATCATTTACAGATCCGGTGTCCGGTACGGTTGCTGATACTGATATAAAGACAGGTTTCAAAAATGTTAAAAATGGAACGATTCCTACAGGCATTATTATTTCCCTGTCAGGACTTATTGTTGTTGGCATTATAGCGGTTATTGGCTTCGTATTCTTTGGCACTCGTTCAAGAAGAAGATATGAAGAAGACTAATCAATAAGTAGATTCATGGTCTGAGGATGGATTATTATGAAGCGTTTTTGGATATGGATGAATATTATATATGAGAAAATGATGTTTATCGTATTTCTTATAGCGCTTCTTATAGTTGCCTATGGTCTTTATGATGCATGGTATGTATATAACAAGGCTGACGATGACAGTTATCTTAAATATAAACCGAGAGATGGAATGGGAGTACCCGAGGATGCGCCCATTACTGATGATATGGTAGCATGGATAACTATTGATGACACTAATATAGACTACCCTGTAATGCAGGGAGAGGACAATTCAAAGTTCTTAAACCTGAATCCTTATGGCGAATATTCTCTGTCAGGAAGTATTTTTCTTGACAGCAGAAATGACAGCCGTTTTAAGGATGATTATTCGATTCTGTATGGACATCATATGGCGTATGGAAAAATGTTCGGAGCACTTGATGATTTTTTGGATAAGGACTATCTGAAGAACCATTCCAAGGGAACGCTTATAGTGGGAAGAGACGGAAAAACCGTTTACGAGCTTGGTGTATTTGCATGTATTAAGGTAAATGTATACGATAATAAAGTTCTGGATCCGGCACCGCTGAAGGATATAGAAAAGATTATTTCAGAGTATGCTGATTATATTAATACCTCCATTGAAAAATCCGGTAATATACTTGCTTTATCCACATGCACTGAGCCTGTATCCACAAACCGTCTTATAGTTTTCTGCTATATTTATGAGTAAACAGCGGCTATACAGAATGGACTTATGAGTGAGTGATTATGAAGAATTCTGCATTCGGAAAACTGAATAATTCCGGGAAATGTATTCTGTCGCATATGGCAAGAATAAGTGTTCTTTTTGTCGTGATGTTTTTGGCCGTATGTTTTGACAGGCTTTCAGAAGTCAGTGCGGAAAATGCTTATAAAACCGTTACGGTGTCTATACCATTTGAATGCAAAAAAACTGAAGATATGAATTACAGCATATGCATAGAGAAAAAATCGGAATATGCACCCGAACCGGATCAAAGGCAGATTGATACAAAGGGTTCAAAAACCGGAAGCTTCCGGATTCAGATATCTGAGCCGGGAACATTTATATATCACATCTATCAGGCAAAGGGGACGGATTCGGAAATTATATATGATGATACGCAGTATGATGTCTATATCTATGTAACCAATGGTGAAGACGGAGAGATTAATTACTCAACTTCAGTCTATTATGCTGATACAGATGATAAACCATCTTCAGTAGAATATGGAAATTCATACCGGAATCCTGAGGATAAGGAAGAAAGGACAACAGAAGAGGCTGACGTAAAGCCTGAGGAAGATACAACCGAAAAGTCAACTGATAAGAATACGGAATCAGGTTCTGAAATTCCACCCTCGAAGAAAGAAGAATCCGGTAAATCCACAAATGCTAAAACAGCAGATGAAACAAATGTATATATGCTTGCGGTATTGCTGGCAGTTTCGGCAGCCGGCAGTTTATTAATAATATATTCAAAGAGTAAAAAGGATAACGTATCAGAGTGAAAGATCACAGTAATGAAAAACTGAATAACAGTAAGAGATTACTTAGTCTTTTAATGGCGGTGCTTCTTGTTCTGACAAGTTTTGTGCCGGCAGCTTTTAACGTGCGTGCAGGAGAAACCTCCGGGGTTGCATCTATGACAGATGCTCAGATGTATAAAAGTCTGGAGCTGCATTCATCGGATGAGGAATCAGATGCGGTAATCCGTCTTGACGGAATTATGCCAGCTGACGCGAAAGCATATGCCGTTGATGTTACAGATGGTAAAGCGGATAAAGAAGAAAATACATTAACAGAAGTTGGTAATATAGAAACAGCATCAAATGGAGATGCTGATTTTTATGATAATACTGATTATTCTGATGTTGTCCTGACAGGAGAGGAAGAGGGCGTAAGTACTGTAATCGCCTATGATATTACCATTCTTGATGGTAATGATAAATTCCAGCCGGAGGAAGACAGCCCTATTCATGTGGAGATAGAAGACCTGAGAATCAGTGAAAGTGACAGTCTTCAGCTTTGGCATATCCGGGATGACGGTAGCAGAGAGGAAGTAGAGGATTTCACTGTTACAGATGGGAAGATAGCATTTGATGCAAAGGGATTCTCCATCTATGAGATAGTGGAACCGGAAAGTGTTCCTGCTGAAGAGTTTGATATAGAAGACCCCAAAGGAGTTCATATGTCCGTAAAGGGTCACTATTTCAAAAACAGCATCACAACAAAAAATCATATTGCAGATACAGCATTAGGGGATATATTAGATGCCGGAGTATGGCATTTTAGTAAAGTCGAAGATGGCAAGTATAAAATATATACTGTTATAGGTAATGAGATTAAATATTTGCAAATGAATAGCGCGGAAGGTCTGGCTCTTGTTACGGATGAGAATGCGGAAAACATCATATTTGATGTTGAGAGAACCGCGAAAGGGCAATATGTCATCTCCCGAACCTTTAGCGGTACTGCCCAGTATCTTAATTTGTATAATAATGGTTCAAATGGCTTTGCAGGCTGGAAAAACAAAAGCGATGTAAATGCGCAGATTGATATAAGATCTACTGAATTAACATTGGGATGGATGCCTATATCAAGCCTTGATGATATTAGAACCTATGCAGAAAAAGGAATATATATCGGCTCTGCAAGAGGAAATAATTATTCCGCAAAAGGTTGTTTTGCTACCGCATCGTGGACTTATCAGAACCGAAAAACTTATGGTACTGTGTATGGTATTGAGAAAACCCAAAATCAGTATACCATATTACCAGGAACATTAAAAAATGAATTTGGAGGATTAACAGATAATTATCCAGCCGCACCTTTTTACTTTGAGGTTATCGGCGATGTTACTGTACAACATGGGACTGATGCCAATGATATGAGACCGGCTCTGGCAATCAAAATCTACACATATGATAAAGATGGTAACAAGCAATATGTTATAGCAGAAGGAGGGAACAGCACAAATCAAAATCAATATCTGAAGCTTACGCCTGATGCGGCGAATGCGACAGAATTTGCAATATATCAGGATCAGAATCATGCACAAGGATTTTTTATAAAAGTAAATGATGACACAAAGAACTATTATTGGAATGAATATGGCGGTGCAGGGAATGGACAGGGGATTTTCGCTTTATATTCTAAGGAAGATTCTGCTCTGTTCCAGTTATGGGGATATATTCCCAATACCGAGGAAAACTATTATTTAGACGGCGAGACTTATGGTATATTCCATTATTCTGAAGGTGATACAGAGGGTACAGCTTTTATGGCTGAGGAACCTAGCCACTCCCTTATCAAAATGATAATACACAAGAATGAAGAAGCTAAAACCTTGTATGTGGATCAAGATAATGAAGTGGATGAATGGACATTTGAATTTCAAGGAGATGATGAATACAAGATACATACTGGCAGTGGTTATCTGAAGGTAGATGAAAATGGTATTTCATTCACGGACGAAAATAAAGCATCATTATTCGTCCTATCTGTTGATGGTAAGAAACGCGTACAACTGAGATCAGGGAAGTATTACCTTAGTTATAAGGCGCCTGAAGCGGGAGATGAAATCGGTAGTTTTATAAGTACCACCAGTGTCGGAGAGAATTCATGGCTTAACCTCATTAAAAGGACTATTATGGATGATGAGGAAAAGTTCACATACTCTGCTGACAGAATAAGTGTATCAGACCTTGAGGATGGAAAGCAGTATATCATCTATACCCGTTTGTGGAATGATGAAGAAAAGCATTATGATATGTATGCCATCGATCATGATGGCACACTGTTCCCGGTATACGCCTCAGGCGGGAAGATTATATGGCTGGGTGATGCTACAGACTCACTATTTTGGTCCTTTACTGAATACCGTGACGCGGTAACGAATGAACCTAATAACTATTACGAGTTTTATAATGCATATTCTGAACAGTATCTTGCACCTCAGATTACAGACAATCAGATACTCTCTCCAGAAACCATAGGTGTTATGCTGCCTGGACGAAAGTCAGGGGAGTATTACTCCGATATTCTTGCCTGGGATGATGCCAGATATGAATATGCTTCTCTTAAAAATAGCGATGACTATTCCAATATAGAATCCTGCCACCAGTCTATGGCTACGCCTTTCTATTTTGCAACACTTGAACCTCTGAATATCCTGGATAATCTTCATGAAGTGGCTACTATTGATAATCACGACTATGGAATCACTATGAAGATGGTGGACTATGGATACTTTATTGACAAGGAACATGCCGGTGGTTATGGAGGTGCAAATTATGCCGATGTGACTTATGGAGTATTTGATGGTAAGTATGGAGATAACAAAGGTCTTCTAAGTACCAATCTTGGTGCTGATGGCTATCCTACTGTCAATAGTAATGGAATTAGTTTAAAAAAAGCCTATCATAATGAAAATAGAGAAGCTACAGAGGTAAACCATCTGTTTCTTCAGAGTGTATACAATTCTGGTGGGTACTTTGAGTATGATTCTGCGCAGAATTTCGCTACACTTGTGAATCAGGAAAAGTTTAGACAAGACGGAACATTTGAAATTGGGAATAATTTTACTGTATATAGGGAGATTGGTACACATGAAAAAAGTAAAGGAGCAAAAGCAGTAGCGTTGCAACATGGGCAGTTCTTCCCCTATGATACCATAAAGGCGGGGGTGTTCAGCACAGGAAATCCTGAAAACCTGACTAATTGGTATGAAGAACCTCTTGATGAGACTGATCCAAGAAAGCATGAGACACTATACCTGATACAAACTGATAAGACAACTAAGAAGAGAACCGATAAAGACGGAGCGGAAAGTGAAGATGTTAGTACTACTAAAAATGTAGATGGAGAAGAACAAGAAACGATAATAGAATCTGAATATCAGCAAAAGGATGCAAACTATTACTTTGGTATGGAGATGGAAGCATCCTTTGTGCAGACACCATCGGGACTTGATAGATTTGGTCATGATATGATATTTGAGTTTAAGGGCGATGATGACTTCTGGCTTTATGTTGATGGCGAACTGGTACTTGATATAGGCGGCATCCATAAGGCTCAGACAGGTTCTGTAAATTTCCGTACTGGTGAGGTTAAGATTGGAAATACAACTAAGACTCTACCGGAGGTATTTGAGAGTAATTATAGGAGCCGTAATCCCTCTGCTACGAATGAAGAGGTAAAGGAGTATCTGGATCAATTCTTTGGTTATAATGAGGTTACTGGTGAACAGGAGGCTATCTTTAAGGATTATTCCACACATGACATGAAGGTATTCTATATGGAGAGAGGCGGTAATGCATCTAACCTATATATGCATTTCAATCTTTCATCTATAACTCCTGGTACAGTAACATTGCAGAAGGAGCTTAACTATGATGACGGCACCAAAGCTGATATCAACACGGAAATGATACAGTATCCGTTCCAGATATGGTATGCAGAGCCTGTTGATGATGAAACTTGGAATAATTGGCCGGATGAAAATACAAAACAAGAAATTGAACTTAAGGATGGCACGAAGAGAAAGGCAGTCTGGCGGCAGCTGAAAAATGATTCTGAAAATGTCATGGTAAGATATCAGAATTCTTCTGCGAAGGTCGCATTTGATCAAAGTTATACTCCTCCTGGTACTAGCGGTTTTTCCTATGAAAATATCTACTATATCAGCCCGGGTAAGAATATCGAGATAGACTTCCCTACGAACATCATTAAGTACAGGCTTGTGGAATGTGCGGTAGATACCGATGTATACACAGTAAAGATAAATGGCGAAGAAGCAAAGGAGGAAGCTGGTTCAGTTCACGGTAAACTGAGAAGCTATGAATCCGACATCTCGGATTCTGAGACTACACCTGTTGTAGCATTTGAAAATATTATAAATAAAAATGCCATGCGCACACTGGAAATCACAAAGCGTGTTGTAGATAAGAATAATAACGAAATCATAAATGATAACGAAATATTTAAACTCAGGCTATATCTTTCTTCTACGGGAGCGGGAGATAATCAGTTGGAGCCTGCTAGTATAGTGCCTTATAGACTGGTAGACCCTAATGGTTACTATTGCCGATGGGATGTAAAAACACAGAAATTTGTCTCCACAACATGGGTATATGACAGGCTAAATGAGCCGTCAACAGATTTGTCGGAACTTTCAGATGAAGAACGTAATAGCATAACATTCCACACATCCATGTACGGTGCTATTGACAAGATACCCGCGAGGTACAGAATATGCGTTCCTGATCTTCCGGTTGGTACAGTGTTCAAGGTTGAAGAACGTGAGAGTGAGATGCCTTCGGGATATGGACTTATCGAGAACACAGCAAACCAGCAGTATGCTGAAGTAACTTATCATGAAGATCAGAGTACAAGAAAAGCATACTCAGGATATGTACATATTCAGGGTAAGGCTGAAGACGAGGAAGGAATAGAAAGACCGGTTGTATCATATGAGGAGGTTCTTTCTCATGGTGAGGACCATGTCTGCAATGTAGGTCAGATTATATTAGGTCAAAATGCAATGGTAGATGTGGTGAATAAGAAGGGTTACTCACTTCGTGTCAACAAAAAGTGGAGTGATCTTGAACTAACTACTTCCCATGGTGATATTTATACTGCGGTTTATGTGAATGGAGAATTGCTTCCTGATACAGTTTGCAGAATAAAATCCCCTGATATTAGTACATACTACTTCTGGCCGGAACTTAAAGAAGGAGAGACAACTCTTGATAACTATAAGGTATATGAGGTAATACCTGAAGGTAATTTCGAGGTAGATCCAAAAACTGGAGTGGTAACGGGCTATAGTGACCTACAAAAGTTAGATATTGGCGATAAGAATGAGAATCTTGAAGCTACGCTTAT
>JAILMQ010000183.1 GCA_024692605.1 Eubacterium sp. | reverse complement strand
TACGGCAGTTGTTCCGCATAATGAATATCTTGCTTCAGGATAGATTATAGCAACATCACCATTTTTTATGGTCTGCTTCAGCTGCCTTACGAGATAAGTATCATTTGTGAATTTACGCTTGCAGATGCAGCCAACATCACGGAGCAGCTTCTCTCTTCCGATGTATCCGTCTATGGCCACTACATAATTCGCCCGCCACGGATAGATAGCCTTGGTAGCAACCTTAAAATCCATAAATGCATTGTGATTACAAAGCAGTACAAAGGGAGGCTTCAGATTCTCCACTCCCACCTTGGTAATCCGGCATCTATGTTTCATAACATCAGGCGCACTAAGTAGATAAGTAAGGGGTCTCAGGTACCATTTGGTACGCACCGGCGGTGCCTTCATATCAAATCTTTCAAACTCTTTTTTCATACCTTATCCCTTCTTGCCAATTCAGACCAAATAACGTAAAATAAACATAGGTTTCAATTAATTATAATGTCTATAAAACCTTAAGGTTCGGTGTGTTATATGAATCAATTATTCGATCGTTCAAAAGCTAAGATTATCTGCTATTCAATGGATATAATATTTCTATGTATACACTTTCTGATGCTTTATATCTTCGCTTCTAATGATGTATCTCCTATGGTTAAGTTCAATATATTCAGCATCACTTTTTATGCATGCTCGCTTCTTGCCATCAGATTTGATTTTCTGCGTTTCTTTATCATTGCTTCATATATGGAGATTCTTCTTCACATGACCCTGGCCATCATTTACACAGGTTGGGGAAATGGTTTTCAGATCACCATAATCGGAATAAATTCTCTTGCATTTTTCGCCGAATATGTAGGACGTTCCCTGCGAGGCAAATACGTTCCTGCCGCTCCACTTGGAATCCTGGGAATGATTTTATACATTTTCTCATATATCTTCGTATATAAAAACGGTGTTTTATATCCATTATCAGATAAGACATCATTTTTCCTGCAGATAATGTGGGCACTTGTTGTATTTCTTATTCTTATTGCGTGCCTATATCTGTTTACTCTTCTATCCTTCCACTCTGCAAGGCTGCTTTCCATAGCTGCCACAAAGGACAAGCTGACGGAGCTTCCAAACAGATATCATATCACAAAGTATGAAAAAGAATATCTCTCCCCTGACAGATGGATCGCACTTGCCGACATAGATGACTTCAAAAAGATAAATGATACCTATGGCCACAACTTCGGTGACTTTGTACTGAAAAAACTCGCAGAACTCATGCAGAAAGAACTTAAACATACAGATATCTGTCGTTGGGGCGGCGAAGAATTTCTGATAATAGGAAATGGAAAAAACATCGATAAAGCTTTCAAAGAACTAGATAATTTCCGTAAGACTATTGAAGAATTTACATTCGCAGAGGGTGACACTGAAACCAGACTCACCATCACCATAGGTCTCGCCTCATATAAACAGGATATATCCATGACCGAATGGATAAACATAGCAGACAAAAAGCTGTACGCCGGAAAATATAGCGGCAAGAACCAGGTGATTCAGTAAAACTTATATATTAATCAATTCATATTCCTTGACGCCGATTCCAAGCTCTGCTGCGGCGTCAATTGTATGTTCACCATTTCTCGAAGTAACTCTTTCCAGAAAATGCTCCTTACCGGGATCATTCGATCCCTTTACCAGATCAATACATGCCTTGTCTATTGCAACCGGATCCGTGGAAATAAGGACACCGATATCCTCCATGCAAGGATCCTCCGCTATAGCACAGCAGTCACAGTCAACAGACATGTTGGCCATTACATTTACATAGACAATCTTATCCTGAAAATGATCTACGACTGCAGAAGCAGCCTCAGCCATTGATTCGAGAAATGCGTTCTGTTCCGGCAGGTCTGTCCAGACAACATTTTGATCTTCGGCGGTAGTATATTTGCCGGCCGAATGGATATTTACTTTACCCGCACTGGAAGCACATCCGATGGAAAGCTGCTTAAGGGCACCGCCATATCCTCCCATAGGATGACCTTTAAAGTGAGACAGAACCAGCATCGAATCGTAATTCATGAAATCCTTTCCCACTATATCTGACTTAAGATGGGTGTGATGTCTCTTTATTGGAATCTCCACATCCGGTCCCTCAGCATCCATCAGATCAACCTTAAAATAATTATTCCAGCCATGAGCACCAATAAGCTTCCTATGCTTCTCGGTGGAATTTCTCTCACCTTCATATGCGGTATTACACTCCACTACTGTTCCGCCAACATGCTCAACTACCGGCTTCCAGAATTCCGGATGAAGGAAGTTCTGATTGCCTGCTTCACCGGAGTGAACCTTAATTGCTACATTTCCCGGAAGTTCCCTTCCAAGAGTCTTAAAAAGCTCAACTACATTTTCCGGAGAAATAACTTTTGAAAAATATACTTTTGAAATAGATCCCATTTGTGTCACCCCTTTTCGTTAATTATCTTCTTTTTTGGTATTATTTTACTAACTTTGCAAACTCAAGTGCCTTGCCGATATCTCCATCCACCTTCAGCTTTCCAATGGTAAAAGCCACTACCGGATCAAGCTTTCCATCGATCAGCTTGTTAAAATCATTCATATTCATAGTGATTGCGCAGTTACGATCATTATATTCGTAAGGCTCGATACTGATATTATGATCCTTTACCTCTACGTAGAAAACTCCGGGATCATCACCTGTAATATTGATCTGCACTGCAAGAAAATCAGTATTGGACACATCAGCCCTATCTGACATCCCCCTAACCTTTTCCAATAATTCATTAAATGTCATAGCAATATACCCCCTCTGTGACTATATGATTATACCTTCCAAGTGGTCCATCTCATGCTGTATTATCTGAGCTGTGAAACCACTGAATTTTTGCCGCTGCTTCTTGAAGTTGATATCTTCATACTCAACTTCTATCTCTTTATACCTTTTTGTCTTCCTGGTACCTTCCAGGGATAAACAGCCTTCTTCAGCCTCGTACTCCCCGGATTTACTGAGAATGACGGGATTATTCATTATGAGGTCGACAACACGCATGGATATAATGATCGTACGTTTCTTATATCCAATCATATTGGCAGCCATTCCAACACAATCTTCACGGTACGAAGCGAGCGTGTCCTGAAGATCCTTGGCGATATACATATCATCTTTTGTAGCCATCTCGGACTTCTGTCCAAGAAATAAAACATCCTTCACTATCGGTTTTATCATAGCCTTCTACCTTCCCCCTAATATTTATAACCACAATCCTCTTTTTCCGGTCCATCTATTCCCGATTCATATCTTGCCCGGAACTCCATATTGATTTCCTTTATCTCCTTCTTGCCATCTATATAATCCTGATACATATCAGCAAGACCAGACATACAGCCATCACAGGAGCCATTGATATTTCCGATGGACTCAGAAACTATACGCTCACGCTCTTCTCTCGT
>JAILMQ010000159.1 GCA_024692605.1 Eubacterium sp. | reverse complement strand
TATCAAATGGGTTCTTTCGGATAAAGCTGAATATGAAAGTGTTGAAGGAGACAATAATAAAGTAACTGCTACTGAAAATCCTCCGATATCACCACTTGTGCAGATTAAGGTTAAGGAAAGACCTGTTGATCTGTCAGGTTATCGAATTGAACTTAAGACTAATGCGGAAATGAAGCTTGGTGAAACTATTGAACTGAATACTGAGTTATCACCTGCAGTATATGATGATGACGATATCAAAATAACCAATGTTGTTAAGTACGAGCCACAGGATCAGAGTGGTACTACTGATTTTTCACTTTCCGAAGATGGCGAGTTTATACCGGCTAAGGCAGGAACCTATAAGGTACGTGCATTTTATGGAGTAGGAAGAAGCAGAATAACATCTGACTGGGTAACTATTCTGGTAAAACCTGCACCTGCACTTACATATATGACAGTAAATGATCCGGATGTAACAACAATAACTACAACTACTCCGGAACAGAGCTATGATCTTGCAAGCTATATAAGCTATTTTGATCAGTATGATGTTCCATGGCCTGAGGCAGTTACACCTGAGTTTACACTTCCGGAAGGAACAAAGAATGCAAGTATTGATAATGGCATTCTTAAAGTAACGGCACCTGGTAAATATCCTGTTACAGTTTCTGTAGAGGGTATTGAAAGTAAGGTTATAAATGTAATCGTAAACGGACCGACAGGTGTAGTTATTTCTGATGAAGCTGATGTACTTGCAACACGTATTTCAGGTGATGCTGATGATGTAGATCTTAGCAAGCTTACTATAAAAGCAGTAGATCTTGATGAAGCTGATTGGGATTTAAGTCAGTCAGAAGTTGTATGGTATGTTGATGATGTTGCTTTAACAGGAACTGATTATACAGCACCTGCTAATACAGATGAGGATGACAAGGTTCATACAGTTAAGGCAGGCGTTAAATCAGGTACAGAGGAAATATTCTCTAACGAACTTACACTTACCATTAAGCAGGCAAGAAAGCTCGCAAGTCTTACAATCTCAGGAGATTTTACAGAGGACGGACTTGGAATAGGTGATGGTTATGCTGTTGTATTTGATAAGGATATAGTGATTGATGCCAGAGATCAGTATGGTGATGTAATTGATCCGGGAACTGATCTTGAATGGACATCTGGAACAAAGTATGCAAAGGTTACTAACAATGAATCATTAGTAGGTATTGCGGAAGGTGACGGACAGCTGACAGTTGCCGGAGCCGGTGGAACTGTTGTATCTAATACATTGGAATTCAAGGTATGGCTTAAACCTTATGTTGCAGAAATATACGCAGATGACGGTGGAACCATAACTGAGGAAGAAGAATTTGATCTTAGAAAGGTTACTATAACAGCAAAAGATCAGAATGAGCGTGCATATAACATGACTCAGAAAGAAATCGATTCCATCGACTGGAGTATTACAGATAAGGGTACTATTAAATCAAGTGATGGAGTTGTTTATGACAAGGATGCAGGAACAATAAAGGTTCCGGAGGGAGTTCTCGATTATGGAGCTACAGGAACAGTAGTTGTTACAGGTACATTTACTAATCCAAATGGTAAGTCTGCAACCGGTAGTTTCACCATAAGTGTTGAACAAAAGCCAATCCTTGATTCTATGACACTTGGACTTATAGATGAAGAATCTGAGATTGAAACAGAAGTTGTTAAGTTCTGTATGAGCTACTTCAAAGTTACGGGAACAGATCAGTATGACAGAGACTTTGATATGACTGACGTGTCACTTACATTTGTAAGTAGCAATGAAGATGCTTTCAAGATTGGAGATGCAGATGATAAGGCTATAAGCACAATTACTGCCGGAACTCCTAATACAGACTCAGAAATAACTGTAGAGACAACTAATTACCTTAATGTTAAAGTTGTCAGCAATATTCTGGAAATGCATGTTCCAAGAGTCAGAAAACTGACATCTCTGGAAATGACAACTGTTCCTGAAGCAATTCATGTTAATACTGATTTTGATATGAAGGATCTTGGAGCTGTATGTTTCGATGAAATTCATGAGCCTTATTCAGAAGAGGATCTTGATGCATATCCTGCAAAGATTACTTATTCACTTGATAAGGGAGCAACTACAGCAACACTTGATACAGCAAAGAATATCCTCACTACAGGAAATAAACGTGGTAAGATAACTGTTTCTGCAAATGCAGTTAATACAAGTACCACCAGAATAATTGAGGATGAAGATGAAGATGCTATTGAAGTAGGAGTTGATATCTGGGTTGGACCTATTATTGAAAAGATAGAAGCTTCAACTGATAAGTTCCATGTTGATGGTGGAAATCTTGAAGTTACATTTACCGGTAAAGTTCTTGATGATGGAATAGTAGTAGATCTTATTGATAAAGGTGGAAATATTATTCAGACTGTAGAATCATCAGGTACAGAAACAGCTCAGAAGGCAGTGCTTAAGGTTCCGGCAAACAAATCACTTACAGAAGATAAAGAATATACTATAAGCTACAGTGTATGCGGAGACGCAGAGGGAACTGATGAGTATACTCCTAAGTCAGACGTAAAAGTAATAGTTGAATCTCATAAATTAGTTAAGATTGCGCGTGTTGAGGCAACATGTGAGGTGAACGGTAATATTGAATACTGGCAGTGCAGCGTATGTAAGAAATTATTTGCTGATTCCGAGGCAAAGAAAGAAATTACAGAAGCTGATACAGTGATTCCTGCTATCGGACATGACTGGAGTTACGGAAAGATTTCAAGACGTGCAAAGGATACAAAGAGTGGTATCATCACATGCACTTGCAGAAATGATTCCACACATAAAAAGAATGTTAATGTTGAACCTATTCTTGTCAAACTTACTCCTTCCACAGGAAAGTCAATGACTATAAGCTGGACGAAAGAAGCATTGGCAGACGGTTATGACATATACTTCTCACAGTGTAACAGTGCAAACAAAAAGATACCTTGCAAGTTTGTTAAGACAGTGAAAAAAGGCAAGGCACTGAAACTCAAGATGAAGAATCTTGAAAAAGGTTTCTGCTATAAGTCATATGTTAAGGCTTACAGAATGGTGAAGGGTAAAAAGCAGTATATAGCTGAAAGCTATGAAGTTCATTCCCTTTCAACAAAGAGCTATGGCAGACGTACTAATGCTAAAAATGTAAAGCTTAAAAGTAAGTCTGTGACACTCCACAAGGGTGATACATTTAAGATCAAGGGAGCTAAGATTACTCCTGCAGTGAAGTCAAAGAAACTGGTTATTCATGGAAAGAAATTTAGATATGTTTCTTCAGACAGCAGCATAGCTACAGTTTCGGATAAAGGAAAGATTAAAGCAGTTTCAAGTGGAGAATGTAAGATTTACGTAGTTTCGTCAAATGGTGTATATTCGGCGATAACTGTAGAAGTAGAAGAATAATTAATATTATCCCGTCATAGGCTAAGGTCTATGACGGGATTTTTTTGCCTAAAAAAATAATCTATGGATAAGAAAAAAATACTACAATAAAAAAGTCGGATGATGTATAATGTAATCTCATATGAGATATTAACCATATAACTAGTAGATCATAATAGTCATTAAGGAGACGATTTATAATATGGAAAGAAGATTTTTTACATCAGAGTCAGTTACGGAAGGACATCCTGATAAGATCTGTGATCAGATATCTGATGCAGTTCTTGATGAACTTATTCGTCAGGATCCTAACAGCCGTGTTGCCTGTGAGACAACCTGTACAACAGGACTGGTGCTGGTAATGGGAGAAATTACTACTGAAGCATATGTGGATATTCAGAAGATAGTAAGAGAAACTGTCAGAGAGATAGGATATGACAGAGCAAAGTATGGATTTGACTGCGATACCTGCGGTGTTATTACTGCAATAGACGAACAGTCAGCTGATATCGCCATGGGAGTTGACAAGGCTCTTGAGGCAAAGGAAAATCAGATGTCCGATGATGAGATAGAGGCTATCGGAGCCGGTGATCAGGGACTTATGTTTGGCTATGCAACAAATGAGACTCCGGAGCTTATGCCTTATCCGATTTCCCTTGCTCATAAGCTGGCACTTAAACTTACTGAAGTGAGAAAGAACGGAACTCTTCCTTATCTCAGACCCGATGGAAAGACTCAGGTAACCATTGAGTATGATGAGCAGGGAAAACCTTTCAGAATAGATACGGTGGTTCTTTCAACACAGCATAGTGAGGATGTAAGTCAGGAGAAGATACATGAGGATATAAAGAAATACGTATTCGATGTTGTTCTTCCTGAAGACATGATTGATGATGAAACAAAGTACTTTATTAATCCTACCGGCCGATTTGTAATAGGTGGTCCTAACGGAGATTCAGGACTTACAGGAAGAAAGATCATCGTTGATACATATGGTGGTTATGCACGTCATGGTGGCGGAGCATTTTCAGGAAAGGATCCGACAAAGGTTGACCGTAGCGCCTCCTATGCAGCAAGATATGTTGCAAAGAATATAGTTGCGGCAGGCCTTGCAGATAAGTGCGAGATACAGCTTTCATATGCTATCGGAGTTGCCAGACCCACATCTATAATGGTGGATACCTTTGGTACAGGAAAGATTTCCGATGAAAAAATAGTTGAAATCATTAGAGAAAACTTTGACCTCAGACCGGCAGGTATCATTAAGATGCTTGATCTGAGAAGACCGATCTATAGGCAGACTGCAGCTTATGGTCACTTTGGACGTACAGATATAGATGTGCCATGGGAACATACAGATATGGCAGAAAAACTGGCAGCATATCTTTAAGAGTTTATAAAATGACAGGGGATTTTTCTCCTGTCATTCTTCTTTGCTGTGGATGGTGGAAATAGATGATTGCTTATGAAATATATGTAAAAAGCTTTAAGGATTCCAATGGTGATGGAATTGGTGATATAAATGGAATTATTTCGGAGCTGGATTACCTTAAAAAACTTGGGGTGGGGGCACTGTGGCTGACACCTTGTTATAAATCTCCTCAGGCTGATAATGGTTATGATATTGCTGATTATTATAGTATCGATCCTGCTTATGGCACTATGGAGGATATGGACAGGCTTATTGCTGAAGCTAAGAAAAAAGACATACGTATTATCATGGATATGGTATTCAATCATACCTCAGAAGAAAATCAGTGGTTCAAGGATTCCAGATCCGGAAGGGATAGTGAAAAAAGTGACTGGTATATATGGGCAGATCCTAAAGAAGATGGAAGTGCCCCAAATAACTGGCGGAGTATTTTTGGAGGTTCTGCATGGGAATACGATGACACAAGAGGGCAGTATTATCTCCACACATTTCTCAAGGAACAGCCGGATCTGAACTGGGAAAACCCTGAAGTGAGAAAAGCCATTATTGATGTTGTCAACTTCTGGATAAAAAAAGGTGTAGGTGGTTTCAGAATGGATGCCATCACCTATATAAAAAAGCCCAAGGGCTTTCCGGATGGTAAGCCGGATGCCGGTGACGGTATGGTGGCAATTCATAATATGACTGCTAACACAGAGGGTATTCTGGACTTTTTACATGAGTTTAGAGCAAAGGTTCAGGACCCTTCGGATATCATTACAGTAGGGGAGGCAAATGGTGTTTCTGCAAAAGAGCTTCCTGAGTGGGTTGGACCGGATGGAGTTTTTGATATGGTTTTTGAGTTTAATCATGTCTGTATCGATTTAGAGGACGAATGTAACTGGTGCAAAACCCGTGACTGGACTTTAAAAGACTTAAAAGCTCTATTTACTGCAAGTCAGAAATCAACTCTGGAAACCGGAGGATGGTATCCGGTATTTCTGGAAAATCATGATCAGCCCCGTTCTATTAATCGCTATCTTTCGGAAGACGCAGACAGAGTTGCCGGAGGTAAGGCACTGGCAACCCTTCTCCTTACAATGAGAGGAACTCCTTTTATCATGCAGGGGGAAGAACTGGGATATGTAAATGTTAAGTGGCCTTCTATTGACTTATACGATGATATATCAACTAAGAATCATTATAAATTCGTTATTCAGGAAGGATTTACTGAGGAAGAAGCATTAAAGGGAGTGCATCAATTCTCCCGTGATAGTTCCAGAACACCGATGCAGTGGGATGATACTGATAATGCCGGTTTTACCACGGGAAAGCCCTGGCTTCCGGTATATGATGATTACAAAGAATATAATGTGGCCACTGAAACAGAAGATGATAATTCTATCCTGAACTGCTACTTAAGTATTGCTGAACTAAGAAAGAAGCATCCCGAACTGGTAAATGGTGATTATCAGGAACTGCTTCCGGAGGATGAACATTTATTTGCCTATAATAGAAAGTCTGAAGAAGGCGAGAGTACCGTGTTAATTAATCTGTCGACTAAGAGGGCTTCTTATGACGATACCCTGGTAAAGGATAAAGAATTAATATTCTGTTCTAATGGAAAAAATATAAAGGGAATACTTGAACCGCTTCAGGCAGTTATTTTTTCAAATCATTAAAAAAGAAAAACCGTAAATCTTTACGAGATAAGATTACTGTGATATACTTTCACTAATTTGGATTGGAGGTAGCAATCATAATGAAAAATATGCTTAATTTCAAAAACTTCTCACCTGAGGAGCTTATGGAAATACTCGATATTGCTCAGGATATGAAGAAGAATCCTGATAAATACAGCGAAAGTTTAAAGGGAAAGAAACTGTATTCTCTTTTTGAGAAAACATCAACCAGAACATTCCTTTCCTTTGCAACAGGAATCACTGAATTAGGTGGAACATATTTTAACCAGCTCTGGGAAGATTCAAACTTTGTTCTCGGAGAGCCGATTTCTGAAATAAAGTATGTTTGCAGAAACGTTGATATTATTATGGCACGTCTTGTTAAGAATGAAACTGTTGAGCTTTTTGGTGATAATGTAACAGTTCCTTTTATTAATGGTTGTGATAGTTCTTATCATCCATGTCAGATTCTTGCCGATGCTCTTACAATAATAGAGAAGTTTGGTGATCTTAATGTCAACTTCATGTACATCGGAGCAAAGAACAATGTATTCAATTCCCTTGTAGAATTCTTTGCAAAGATGAAGAAGGGAACTCTTTATGGACTTACACCACTTGTAAACAATACAGCCTGTGGTTCGGATTTCTATGAAGAAGCAAAGGCAACGGGTTACTATGTTGAACTTGATCCATCCATGACTATGGAAGAAGCTCATGAATATGCAAAGAAGATGAATGTTATCTACACTGATACCTGGGTAGATATGGAGTTCTTTAACAATCCTGCATATCAGCAGCAGAAAGAAGAAACCCTTGCAAAGATGATGCCTTATCAGATCAATGATGAGTTTCTTGAAGGCTCTGACGCACTTGTATTTCATGACATGCCTATGCATGTTGGTTTTGAGATTTCAGAATCTGTTGAGAAAAAACACATGGAAACAATTCTTGACGAAGCAGAAAACAGACGCCATGCAGAAAAGGCAGTTATGTATTATTTAATTAAGAAATGTTAATTATAGATGACGTGTGAATTCACACGTCATTTTTACGAGGAGGACAGTATGAAACATTTAATTGACCCAATGGATCTTTCTCTGGAGGAGCTTGATGATATATTAAATCTTGCTGAAAGGATGTATGATAATCCTCAAAAGTATGCAGAGGCAGGAAAGGGAAAAAAGATAGCGACCCTTTTCTATGAGCCATCCACAAGAACAAGACTCAGTTTTGAAACTGCTATGCTGGATCTTGGCGGAAGCGTTATAGGCTTTTCTTCTGCAACTGATTCCTCTGTTTCAAAGGGAGAGAGTGTGGAGGATACAGTAAGAACCGTAGGCTGCTTTGCAGATGTTATCGCCATGAGACATCCTAATGAAGGTGCACCAAAGCTTGCATCTATGTATTCACCGGTTCCCATTATCAATGCCGGTGACGGAGGTCATAATCATCCTACACAAACACTTACAGATCTTGTTACCATCAGAAAAGAAAAGGGCCGTCTCAACAACATGGTAGTGGGAATGTGTGGAGACCTTAAATTCGGACGTACAGTCCATTCACTTATAAAAGCACTTTCAAGATATACAGGAATTAAGTTTGTGCTGATATCTCCTCAGGAGCTGAAGGTTCCGGAATATATCATTACCGATGTTATTAATCCGGCAGGACTGGAATATGAAGAAGTAACTTCTCTTGAAGATAATATCGGAAAGCTGGATATGCTTTATATGACCAGAGTTCAGAGAGAAAGATTCTTCAATGAAGCTGATTATGTAAGATTAAAAGATACATATATTCTGGACAGTAAGAAGATGAAGCTTGCAAAAGATGATATGATCGTGCTTCATCCGCTACCAAGAGTAAATGAAATATCTATGTCAGTTGATAATGATCCAAGGGCCTGCTATTTCCGTCAGGTTAAGTACGGTAAATTTGCACGTATGGCATTGATCAGTCGTCTGATCGGCCTGGATGTTGACTGATACATTTATTAAAGATTGATTTATTTAAATTATTATCTGAAAAATCAGTAGAAAGGATGATGATATGAAAATAGACAGTATACAGAATGGTATCGTGCTTGATCATATAACTGCAGGAAATGCAATGAAGATTTATTATGATCTGGGTCTGGATAAGCTGGACTGCAGTGTTGCGATGATGCAGAATGTGAAGTCTGAAAAAATGGGCAAGAAGGATATTATCAAGGTTGATAAGGATGAATATGACATAAACCTTGATGTTATCGGATATATAGACCCGGGGGTAACAGTCAGTATCATCAAGGATGGAGTTACAGTTGAGAAGAAGAAGGTGGACCTTCCGGTGAGGCTTGTTAATATAAAGAAATGTAAGAATCCGAGGTGTATTACAGCAATTGAGCCTAACATTCCGCATATATTCAACCTTACAGATCCGGAGAAAAGAATATATAGATGTGAATACTGTGAAGCCGACAAATAAAAACGATGCCAAGGGGCCAGTCCCCCTGGCATCGTTTTTTGCAGATGAGGATATTTTGAGGCTGATAAATAAATAAAAGTGACAATTACGTCACAATATTATAGAATATACTAATGAAGAAAGATTTTTAAGGAAGGATGGAAAGTATATGAAACAGGTGAGGAGATTATTATCAGTTATTATGACAGTGGTTCTTGTAGTTGGAACACTTTATATTGGTGGAAATGTAAATGCTGCCACTACTGTCTCAAGCATAACTATATCAACAGATGATTACGTACTTGCTGCCGAAGAGAATCCTAATGATCCAGGTGGTAACGGAATTGTAGCATATGATGAGTCTTTGGCTGATCATATCAATTTTTATGTTAATCGTTATCTGGATTCCGATAATTTGGAGCAATTTTATAATGGAATGACTCCGTTTGTAGAGGGAACAACATATGTTCTTATGTTGAAAGTGGATACACCTA
Source organism: Eubacterium sp. (assembly GCA_024692605.1). Classification (GTDB taxonomy): domain Bacteria; phylum Bacillota; class Clostridia; order Lachnospirales; family Lachnospiraceae; genus Eubacterium_Q. The sequence continues at coordinate 953 of JAILMQ010000159.1, read as the reverse complement.
AGCCGGGAGTTGTATTTGCAGATTCATTACAGGTTACAGCTGTGATGAAAGGATATAGTATTGCTCTTAAGATGAATAAATATATAACAGAGGGCAGCATATATTATTCGTGTTATTATACAATGCCTAAACAAAGTGATCTGCCTACTGCAACGGCTAATTACGATGTTTCAACAGGAAAAGTGGCTATTTCCTGGACAAAGAAAAAATCTAATTCCAATTATTATAAACTTTATCTTCAGGTGATGAGTAATGGTTCGTGGACAGATAAATCTGTCAGTCCAATTTCATCACAACAAACTTCAACAAGTTATACATATAATGCGGCATATGATGCTCCCGGATCATATAGAATAAAAATTGCTGAATATACAAGTAGTGCTTCTCAAAGTCCTAATGCAACTCAGTATTCTAATCAATATGCAATAGAAGAACCACTGGATTATAAGCCTGAAAATGTAAAGGTTACAGCAGATTCAAGTGGAAAATACTGGTTTACATGGACAAAACCAGCAGCGGCAAAGAATGCACAATACTATGTTCTTGAAGGTTCAATAGATGGTAAAATATGGAACCAGCTCGAAAAGTATAGTGCCAGCTATACAGAAGCAAACATTAGTGTAGAGAATTATAAAACTATTCTTAATCCTGAAATAGGTGCAGTAAACTATTTTCGTATATGCTATGAAACTCCTACAGGAGGCAGATCGGCTTATTCAGATGTAGTAAGCAGCAAATATGATAATTATGAAAAAAATAAAGATCAACTTATAGCTGAATGTGAAAAGCTTAAGAAAACACCTGCTAAAATTTCTTATGCCGGTGGTTTTGATGTGAAAAAAACTTTAGCGGCAGGAATGAAGAAGACTTATGATCATCCTTCATATAATCTTTCAATAGAGTGTATTAAGTTCAATAAATCTCTTGCATTTAAGTATACACTTACCACAAAA
>JAILMQ010000164.1 GCA_024692605.1 Eubacterium sp. | reverse complement strand
AAAATCAGGGGCGATGCCCCTGACTTTGTCTACAGTCTGAGAAAAGTAGGGCTTAATGCCCTACTTTTCTTATTGTAACCCATTGGGGTCAGACCCCCTTGGGTTGATGCATCAACCCAAAGGGGTCTGACCCCAGTGGGTTATTCTTTTACATCTACAAGTTTGAAGGTTGTCAGACTGCTGGCGTCAAGAAGTGGTTCGTTGACCACTCTTCCGGCCTGTCTTTCTACCGTTCTTTCGAAATAATTTCTGACTTCACGACCATTAGCGAAGTTGTCACCATGATTAAGTGAAAGATCAAGAAAATAATCTTTTACATATGCATCTGCTTCAGCATCAAGACCATAATCATGAGCATCACACATATCCGTAAATATCTTATACATCTCAGCCCCAGTATAATCCGGGAATTCAATGAATTTATTAAATCTGGATTTAAGACCTGGGTTGGAGTTAATAAAGTCCTCCATCTCTTTCGTGTATCCGGCAACTATTACAATAAGATCATCACGGTTATCTTCCATTCTTTTAAGCAGTGTATCAACCGCTTCCTGTCCGAAATCCTCACCCTCCTTCTGGCTGGTAAGTGTATATGCCTCATCTATGAAGAGTACTCCTCCCATGGCACTATCTATAACTTCGGAGGTTTTAATAGCTGTCTGTCCAACGTATCCCTCAACAAGTCCTGCCCTATCCACTTCTATCAGCTGTCCGCGGCTTACTGCCCCCAGCTGATGATATATTCTGGCAAGAAGTCTTGCAACTGTTGTCTTACCTGTTCCCGGATTGCCGGAGAAAACAAGGTGAAGTGATATATCCGGAGTATTAAGTCCCAGCTTGTCTCGCATGGTCTTTACCTTAATAAGATTAACAAGGCTGGACAGATTAGTCTTAACCTTTTCAAGTCCTACCAGAGAATTAAGCTCATCCATCAGTTCATCCAGACTCTTTTCCTTTGGTGAGCCCGGAGCCACATCCGCAGCCCTTCCTCTAACACCGGTACCCGGCTGAAATCCGGCTGGCTCCTGATTTACCGGCGGAGCAGGATTAACCGGCGGTGTGTAATTCCCCGGATTACGATTAATTCCTGACCCAAAACTGATCTTTCCTCCGGTATTACTGGACTTTGGTGTGCCTGTGACATTGAAACCTTTAATATAATTATTCATCATATTGATGTACTTTGAAAGGGTATCCGCCTCTCTGTCACTTATTCCGCCATATGCAATAAATGCAACACCTGCATCATTAAATGTAGTGGATAAATATCCGGAAAGAGACATTCCATAAGCAGTTCTCTCATCAACAGGTGACGAATCATCTGCCACAAAATACATAAGAGACTGAGGTACATTTCTCAGAAAATCTTCAGGTCTGCATCTGTCATTTATAAACCTCTGAAAATTAGTAGGTGTAATGATTATTCCCAGATTCTTATTTATAAAATTGATCTGTGCTTCAGTATCCTCACTATCAGGATCATATAAATATCCGAAGAATGTCAACATGTCATCCTTTAGTAGATTTCTGAGAGACATACGGGCATTTACAGGATATTTACTGGCGGGATTTCTGCTTATATCATCTGCATAATCCAGACACCTGTTAATCATATTGCCTATATCTTTAGTTACCATCTTCCTGGTTCCTCCAGTTTTCTTAATTTGGACATAACCACCTAATTACAAAGTATACCAAATAATAAGAAAACCAACAATAAAATGTATCATTATTTTATCTCTTTTTTCATCCCCAAAAGGAATGAGGACGCTTCTCAAGACACTGACGAGATTATCATGAGAAACGTCCTCTTTCGATGTTTGTAAAAAAGAAGGCTTTATATATGAGTTTTTTTGCTTCTGGTTTTTTTCGAATTACTTTTTTATTATTTAGTAAGCAGCTTTTTCTTCTGTGCCATAACCACACTCTGGATTACCAGGAAGAGGCAAAGCATAGCTGCTATAGTAATACCTGTCCACCATGCCTGATCAAGTCCGGCTGATGAAACTATATTCTGGATAGTTGCAAGAGAAAGAACTCCGAAAAGTGTTCCTGCAAGGTTACCAACACCACCTGTCAGCATTGTTCCACCGATGATAGATGAAGCGATGGCGTTCATCTCCATACCTGATGCGTGGGATGCAGATCCTGATCCAACATGAAGGAAATAAACAAATCCTGCTATTCCTGCAAGTGCTCCACAGATAAGATGTGATAAGAATCTTGTTCTCTTTACATTTATACCAAGCATAAGTGCACTCTGTGCATTACCACCTACTGCATAAAAGCTTCTTCCAAGCTTTGTCCATCTAAGCACTATGAAGAGTGCTATTACAAGGACAAGTGCAACAATAACTCCGATTTCAACATATGCATTTACATAGTTACCAAGTTTATTCACAGAACCGAAGCCCGGTACTATTACTCTTGTGTCCTTTAATGCTACAAAATCTTCATTCTCTACGTTGAATGGAGCTGTATGAACTATTGTGGTCATACCTCTTGCAAAGAACATTCCTGCCAGGGTTACGATGAATGGCTGAATATCCAGATAAGCTACAAGGAAGCCCTGAATAAGACCAAATGCAAGTCCGATTCCAAGTGCTATTCCAATAGCTCCGATAATGCTTCCATTATGGAAGTCCAGAAATACTGCACAGCTCATACTTACAAGTGCAACTACTCCACCCACTGAGATATCAATACCACCACATATCATTACGATACTCATACCTATGGAAGTGATGATAAGTGCAGCGTTTGCATTAAGTATATTGAAGAAGGTCTGTGGTTTTAGGAAGCCCTGTCCCTGGAAAACTACAGCACCAATATACATCAGAAAGAATACTACTATTGTGATCGTGAGGAGAAGGTTAGTATCATTTGTTCTTGCAAACCAACCTTTAAAGCCCTTCTTAGTTTCCATGTTAAGCCACCTCCTCTTTCTTCTTTGGAACCATCATTCCCCAAACCTGAGATAACTTCTTTCTTACTACAGGTGTACTGAGGACAACCAGAATTATAACTACTACAGCCTTGTATGCTGAAAGCGCATCTGAGTTGACGTTCATCTTATAAAGTGTTGTTGTAAGGAACTGAATTACATATGCTCCAAGAATAGATGCTGTCATGTTAAACTTACCGCCGCTAAGTGCATTTCCACCAAGGGCAACTGCAAGGATAGCATCCATTTCTATATCCTTTGCAATAACTGAATAGTTGATTGTTGACAGACGGCTTACCTTAATAAGTCCGGCTACTGCTACACAAAGTCCCAGTATTACAAATGTAAGGAACTTAATAAACTGTGGATTAATACCATTCAGTCTTGAAGAACTTTCGTTAATACCAACAGACTGTGTATATAGTCCAAGTGTTGTAAACTTCAGAACAAGCATAATGATTATTACACATGCGATTGCTATGAAGAATGGTGTCGGGATAGGAACTCCCGGAATGTATCCTCCAAAGTATCCAAAGGATTTCTCACTGATAATAGGAAGTTCATTATTGTTGATCCATGCAGCAATTGAACGACCTGCTGTAAAGAGAATCAGTGTTGCTACCATAGGTGGTATCTTAAAATAGGCCACTAAAACACCGTTAAATGCACCGAAGCACATAGCTACAACACATGCCACAAGGAAAGCAACAATTATAGGTGCCTGAAGTGTTTCAGGTCTGGAATCTCTTCCACAGAGAACTCTCAGAATAACACTACCTGCTATAGCGATTGTTGCACCTACGGAGATATCCTGTCCACCTGAAGCAGCTGTAACAAGGGTCATACCGATTGCAAGAATCGCAAGCTCTGAACCATAGTCCAGGATTGTTATAAGATATCCATTAAGTACAGGATCTCCTGTACTATTCTCTCCCAAGGTTATTTTAAAGAAAGATGGATCAACAATCAGATTAAATATTGCAAGGGCTAAAAGAGCTGCAAGAGGAATAAGTAACTGTTTGTTGAAAACAAATTTTTTCTTGTTCATTACTTTGCCTCCTTTTCTTCGCTCTGTCCTGCGATAGTCTTCATAATTCCGCTCTGTGTAAGCTCATCACCCTTAAGTTCACCAACCATCTTACGGTCTCTCATAACTACGAGTCTTGAGCATGTACGGAGCATTTCGTCTGTTTCTGAAGAGATAAATGTAATACTCATACCTTCAGAAGCAAGTTTAAGTACAAGTTTCTGAATATCTACCTTAGTTCCTACATCGATACCTCTTGTAGGCTCATCAAGTATAAGATATTCAGGATGCATAAGCAGCCATCTGGCAAGTATAACCTTCTGCTGATTACCACCGGAAAGTGACTTAATAGGTGTATCAGCGGAAGCTGTCTTAATATCAAGAAGTTTGATATACTCGTCCGCCAGTTTATAGGTCTGTGACTTTGAATAAGGTTTAAAGAATCCTCTTAATACCTGGGATGCAAGGATTATATTTTCCCTGACAGAAAGATCACCGACGATTCCGTCCACTTTTCTGTCTTCCGGAAGATATGCAATTCCATTCTTCATGGCATCCAGAGGTTTAGATATCTTGATTTCTTTTCCGTTCTTCTTAACCTTACCATTTATAACTCTGTCAGCACCGAATATAGCTCTGACACATTCGCTTCGACCTGATCCAAGAAGACCTGTGAATCCATTTACTTCACCCTTCTTGATATAGAAATCGAATGGACTGATTCCTGCATCACTCTGAAGCTGTTCAGCCTCCAGTACAGGAGTTCCGGAATCCTTTTCATCATATGTTCCGGATTCGCCCTTAATATCTGAAAGATCATCCAGTTCCTTACCAAGCATCTTTGAAACCAGCTGAACTCTTGGGAGATTTTCTATCTCATACTCTCCTACCAGCTTTCCATCTCTAAGAACCGTGATCTTATCACAAACCTCATAGACCTGATCCAGGAAATGTGTAACAAATATAATTCCTACTCCCTTAGCCTTAAGGTCTCTCATAAGACCAAAGAGCTTCTGAACCTCACTCTCATCCAGTGATGATGTAGGCTCATCCAGAATAAGAACCTTACACTCCATGTCCACTGCTCTGGCTATTGCAACCATCTGCTGAACTGCCAGAGAACAAGTTGCAAGCTGCTGTGCAGCTCTTGCAGGGATATCCAGAGATTTAAGGATCTTGTCAGCATCCTCATTCATCTTCTTCCAGTTCTGAACTGCTCCCTTTGTTCTTCCTATGAACATATTCTCTGCCACAGTTAAGTTTGGACATAAAGTTATTTCCTGATAAACAGTAGAGATACCTGCATTCTGTGCATCCTGAGGTGAATATATGTGTACCTCACCATCCACGCCTTTCAGAAATATCTGTCCTTCGTCTTTTTCATAAACTCCGGTTATAACCTTTATCAACGTAGACTTACCGGCACCATTTTCACCCATCAAGGCATGAATCTCACCTTCACAAAGGGTGAAGTCTACTGCCTGCAAAGCACGTACACCAGGAAAGGATTTATGAATATTATGCAATTCTAATACTGCTTTATCTTTCACTTTATCACCTCTATCTATTATTTAGAAAAAGGGCACGACATATATTCGTATATGCCGCACCCCCTCAAATTTACTTCATCTATTAGATACCGTACTTATCTACGTCATCCTGTGTGATTGTTGTTGCGTCAAATCCTTTTTCTTCCATTATGATTGTCTTCTCTGAAAGAGTTTCACCATTCTCAAGCTTCTTGATAACTTCATCAATATACTTAGCCTGGAAAGGATTGCACTGTCCATCATAGTTCCAGTTCTGATTAAGGAGCTCTTCAAGTGCCCACTTGTTGCAGTCAAATCCCATAACTACTACGTCTTTGCCAACGCCGTGAGAGATGTTAGCCTTATCAAGTGCCTCTACAGCACCCTTAGCCATATCGTCGTTCTCTGCATAGATTACGTTGAACTTATCACCGGAATCGATAACTGACTGTACGATCTGCTGTGCTTTCTCTGCGTTCCACTCAGCTGTCTGCTGTGTAACGATTGTCCAACCATTATCCTTAGCCATCTGATCAAGTGCTCCGGATCTACCCTGCTGAGCTGCTGATCCCATAACACCCTGAAGGTGAATGATGTTGTACTCGCTAAGTCCCTGATCCTTTAACCAGTTTGCTGCTGTCTCGCCTTCTTTGTCCATGTCAGATACGATTGAAGCTTCATATAAGCTGTCACTTGCATCGATTGTACGGTCGAAGAGGATAACTCTGATTCCAGCATCCTGAGCATCTTTAAGTACTGAATCCCATCCTGATGTATCAGCTGCTGAAAGAAGCAGATAATCAACACCGTCCTGGATGAACTTCTGAGCAGCTGTAATCTGCTCGTCATTCTTAAGGCTATATGCGAAAGAAGCATCATATCCGTTCTCTGCTGAGAACATTTCCTTAAGATCCTTGTCGTTAGCTGTACGATAACCGGACTCGTTTGGATCGTTGTTGATGATACCAACCTTGATTGTATCACCGCTGGATGAGGATGAAGATGAACTGTCATCACTTGTTCCTGCATCGCCTGAGTCCTTAGCAGCTCCACAAGCTGTAAGTCCAAGTACTAAAGTTGCTGCAACTACAGTTGCCAGTAATTTCTTACCAAATTTTTTCATTAGAAAACCCTCCATATTCTTCTTAATTTAGTTTTCCGTTACCGATGGTTAAACTATATCAGAAATATGAAGGGTGATATACAGATTATCTTTTGAAAAAAATTCAAATTTTTATCATTTCAAAAATATTAAATTTATATAATTCGCATTTTTTTGTGATTTTTTATTTTTTTTTAGATTTTTTATTATGTATGATCAATACTCTCTGCTCCCGATTATATCCGAAGTAACTTTTGTTATCTCATAATTCTTATCATCTACATTTACACTTTTTACTGTATCATCCAGTGTGAAAATGCTTTCATTAATATAAGTATATTTATTGTAATCCTTGCCTTCTTCTATAGCCTTGATCACATTTAAAACCTCTTCTCCCTGAAGAGGATTGCATTCTACATCAAGAGCAATCTTTCCCTCCAGAACCTTGTTCAGGCCTGAATGTGCCGCATCAAAGGATATAACCAGGATATCTCCGTTTTCTATATCTGTTCCCGGTTTTTTACCTGCCTCTTCTATGGCTTCTATGGCACCTATTGCTTCATTATCATTTTCACAATAAACCACATTTATATTGTCAAACTGAGCAAGGAGTTTTGCCACAACCTCTTTACCCTTTGTCTGTGCATAATCGGCGGATTCCATTGCCAGAATATTCCAGCCATGCTTTGAAGCTGCCTCCGTAAGACCATTGGTTCTTCCTATCTGGGATGTAGCACCTTCCGTACCCTGTATATCAACTATGTTGATATCCTCCGGCCTTATTCCCTTTGCAGTGGTAAATCTGTCCAGCCACTCACAGGCAATCTTTCCTTCACGTTTAAAGTCTGAACCTATCCAGGCTTTATAAAGGGAAGTATCTTCAATATCAACCATTCTGTCCACTACTATTACAGGTATATCTGCATCGCTCGCTTCCTGAAGCACGGTATCCCAGCCTGTCTCCATAACAGGGGCAAGAACTATGTAATCAACCTCCTGCTGGATAAAGTTTCTGATGGCTATAATCTGCTTATCCTGTTTCTGCTGAGCGTCATCATACATCATATATACGCCGTTTCCCTTGACCATGGTTTTCCTGAAGGATTCAGTATTGGCAACCCGCCAGTCGGACTCCGCTCCAACCTGGGAAAACCCTACAGTTATAAGCTCCGGCTGTGTACTCACATCTTCTTCGGCCTCCTGCTTTTTTCCACATCCTGACATAGTCAGTAATATGAAACCAAGAATCAGACCCAGTGACATAACCTTATGTATATTCATTTTATTTATAATTCTTCTGCATTTAACTTTACTCATGATTTTTCGTTCTTTTCTCATATTATATTAATCTACCTTAGGAATCCTTACGGTAACAACTGTACCCTTCATATACTCACTCTCAACCTGGATACCATAGCTTGCGCCATAGTTTTTCACAAGACGTTTCTGTACATTTGCCATACCAAAGCCTGCCTGCTCATCCTCGGTGATCCTACCGGATATGATTCCTCTGAGATGAGACAGTTCCTCATCCGTCATTCCGATTCCATCATCCTCAATCCTGAAAACGATGTCATCCCCTTCCTGTGTTCCACTTACCTGAATCATTCCCTTACCACGTTTATTCTTTATTCCATGGTATATTGCATTTTCAACAATGGGCTGAAGGGTCAGCTTTTGGATATGGTATCCGAGAATATCATCATCAAATTCTATTTTATAATCCAGAATATCCTGATATCTGAAGCGCTGGATCTTCAGGTAACTCTTTACATGCTCTCTTTCATTTTCAATTGTAATCTGGCTTGCTCCTTTACTTAGGGAAACCCTGAAGAATGTGGAAAGATCCTGGGTCATCTGAATGGCCTTCTTGTTTTCCCCTGCCTCAGTCATCCATATGATGGCATCAAGAGTATTATAAAGGAAATGTGGATTAATCTGTTCCTGCAGCAGTCTCAGTTCCGCATCCTTTGCATTTTCCTGCTCTTTATGGATATCCTCTACCAGAGTTTCTATCTCCTTAACCATGCTGTTAAAGCTTTCTGCCAGGATTTCCATCTCATCATGACTTTCAGGATGATAAGAAACCGTAAAGTCTCCACCTGCAAATTTTTCCGTCATATCCACCAGTTCCGTTACCGGAGTGGTTATGGTCTTGGAAAGTCTGTTGGACATGATATAGATAAATAAGATTATTGCTATAAGGAGGATAACAAGAACCCTGATGGTGGTAAGAAGTCCGCTGGCAACCTCTCTACGAAGCATTTCCATATTGGTGGCCTCGTCGTAGATATATTGCTGTACGTCACCCTGAATCAGAGAAGTAAGAGTACGGATATTCATATCCAGCATCTCCATATTCTCGTCATAGTGACCGCCCTCTTCTACATTTGCCAGTATATCATCGACACGTTCGTCCAGAATTCCCAGGAGTTTTATAAGCGCATCCAGATCGGCGATTACATTTTCCTCAGTACTCTTGGAGCGAAGTTCTTTGAAATGTGTTCTGGCCTCACTGATAAGAGCCTTTGGGTCTTCTCCCTCCAGCTTTTCCTCTGCATCGGTCCAGTTGGCAGAACCTATGATTATGCGATACATCATTTCATCCATATCATCCTTGAATTCCATGCTGTACTTATTCGCACCTGTTATATTTCTGACCAGAAGGTCATACTCCTGATAATAAGAATAGAGTCGTATCAAGGCAAAAACCAGAAGTACTATAAAAGGAATAACACATATCCAGATATATGTTATAAGCTTTGACTGTATCTTACTGGTTTTCTTCTGTCTTTTCACGACTCTTTCTTTATCCTTCTAAATTCCTTAGGGGACATGCCCTGTGTCTTTTTAAATATATAACTGAAATAATGTGGATCCCTGTAGCCCACCTCGAATCCAACATCTGAGGTTTTCATGGATGTACAAACCAGAAGATCCTTCGCTTTGTCCATACGCACCGTGGTGAGATAATCAATAAATGTTTCCCCTGTTTCACGTCTGAATATAGCACTGAAATGGTTGGAGCTGACATTTACATAGGAAGCAACTGACTGAAGAGACATATCGTCTTCCTTGTAATTCTCCTGGATATAATCCTTTGCCTTATCAATTATCTCAACATATTTTTTATCAGATACTTTATTTCTGTGCTCGATAAGGCAGTTCAGAAGATCCTTTATATACTGCTTTGCACTATCCACTGAATCTGCAAAGAGCACCGGATTCTTAAGGTCTCCCAGCATATCGGATATATCTTCCTTATTCACTCCCAGATCATCCAGAAATGCAACTGCACTCAGCATGGATTCCATAAGAACATACTGTCTGAGCATCATTGATTCAAAGGCTTCACTTCCCATGCTTTCAAAATACTCATTTACCAGATCCTCTACCTCGGAAAGTGTACCGTTTCGAAGGAAATGATATACCGTCTTTTTAGATAGCATACTCACATCCAGAGAATTTATATCAAGATTTGAAGCAGTCTGCTTTCGGTCTTCGTTTACATTTTCCCTGATGCCATCCTTGTCTCCCTCTGTTTCTTCATAGAATACAAAGCTGTCAGTATACATATACCTTTCGGCAAACTTTTTACTGGCATCTGTATAAGATGAATTAACATCCCTGATTCTGTCCACTACTTTGCCTACGGAGATGAAAAACATCATGTCATCATATTCTTCCATCATAGCCTTGATATCATCTATACCGGCCCTGATATTAGCATGAATCTCCTTCTCATCATCTGCCCGCTCCAGAAAACAGAGAACATCACCTACCTGCTCGTACAGATAAACATGGTTTTTATCACTATATATATCATTCAGTTTTATATACATATCTTCTTTAGCTGAGGAATACTCTTCCGCATCTATTGACTGAATGTTCTTGGGGAAAACCTGCATAAGTACTATGGCATAATATGCAGCAGTTATCTCTATTCCCAGATCCTTTCCCAGCTTCAGGGATTCACCCATGGACATCTTTCCGCCGATCACATCATGAAGAAACTTCTGCTGCTCAAGAATTCTGATTTCTTCTCTGTCATGTATATACTTTGAGCGAAGCTCCATCTCCTGCTTTTTATTCTTAACAAGTTCAGCGATACGGCCAAGCTCCTCCATCAGCTTATCTCCGGATACAGGTTTAAGAATATATTCCTCAACTCCAATGCTTATGGCTTCCTTTGCATAATTAAAATCATCGTAGCCACTTAATACTACTATTTTAATATCCGGAAGCTCCTTCTTTACCAGCTTGGAAAGCTCCAGTCCATCCATAAAAGGCATACGAATATCAGTGATCAGGATATCAGGCTTCGACTTGACTATTTTAGGAAATGCAACTTCTCCATCTCCTGCTTCACCAACAAGCTCGAAACCATTTTTCTCCCAATCAACTGATTTCTTAATACCCTCACGGATTGCATATTCATCTTCAACTAAAAAAACTTTTATTGCTTCGCTCATCTATGTACCTATCTTTTATTTCCTATCCAATTACTTCTGATAGTTTAGTTTTGTCCGTAGTATGCATTCTCTCCGTGTTTTCTGAAGAAATGTTTATCACGTATACAGTCCGGCGCCGTTTTTACCTCCGGATTAATAAGCTCTGTCTTCAGAGCCATCTTTGCCACTTCTTCCAGAACCACTGCATTATGAACTGCTTCGGCTGCATCCTTACCCCAGGTGAAGGGACCGTGATTTACACAAAGGACACCAGGTGTGTATACCGGATTCAGCCCTCTTTCTTTGAATGTTTCTATTATAACAAGTCCTGTGTTAGTTTCATAGGCCTCATCAATTTCTTTTGGTGTAAGTCCTCTGGCACATGGAATCTCGCCATAGAAATAATCTGCGTGGGTTGTTCCGTAAAGAGGAATACTTCTACCTGCCTGAGCCCAGGAGGTTGCCTCAGGAGAATGTGTATGAACCACTCCTCCTATTTCTTCAAAGGCCTTGTAAAGCTCCAGATGTGTAGGGGTATCTGAGGAAGGTCTGTACTTTCCTTCAACCTTATTTCCCTCCAGATCCATAACCACCATATCATCAGGACTCATTGTTTCATAATCTACACCACTGGGTTTAATAACGAAAAGACCTGACGCTCTGTCGATGGCACTTACATTTCCCCATGTATATGTAACAAGTCCTCTCTTGGGGAGCTCCATATTGGCTTCATATACTTTTACCTTTAATTCTTCTAACATGATCCCGGTCCTTTCTATTATTAATCTCTAAGGGTATCAACTGCAGCCTTCATGATTGGAAGGGTTGCTTTAAATATACCCATAAATCTGTCAAATCCTTCTATTTCTTCCGGAGATGCAGTAATTGTCTCACCTTCCTGACCTTCAAATATTATATCATTTAAATAATCAGAAAGCGACTTTTCATTGCCGCTCATCATATACAGTGAAAGTATCGCCATCCCCCAGGCACCGCCCTCACCGGCTGTCTCCATTACAGTTACAGCACCGCCTGTAGCTGCCGACATGATTCTCTGACCAACCTCTTTAGTCTTGAAGAATCCACCGTGGGCGTAGAACTTGTCTATATTAATACTTTCTTCCTTAAAAAGGATGTCAAGGCCGTACTTAAGAGTACTTACAGCTGAGTACAGATTGAAACGCATAAAATTGGCAAAGGAAAAATCAGCATTTATATTTCTGACAAATACCGGTCTTCCTTCAGCAAAACCTGTAACCGGCTCACCGGAGAAATAGTTAAAGCCTGCAAGTCCTCCACAGTCAGGAGCTCCCTTAAGTGCAGCTTTAAACATGGTTGTATAAAGAGTATCCGTATCAACCGGATGACCAATCTCCTCTGAAAACCCCTTAAAAATTCCGGCCCATGCATTTATATCAGAAGTACAGTTGTTGCAATGAACCATGGCAACATCATCACCTACAGGTGTTGTAACAACATCTATCTCTTCGTGACAGCCATTAAGCGGATGTTCCATAACCACCATGGCAAAGATTGAAGTTCCTGCAGATACATTTCCTGTACGGACCGCTACACTGTTGGTAGCCACCATACCTGTTCCCGCATCACCCTCAGGCGGACAAAGAGGAATTCCTGCCTTGAGATTGCCGCTGATATCCAGCTTTGCTGCTCCTTCTTCCGTAAGAGTACCCGCATTTTCCCCTGCCACAAGAACCCTTGGAAGAATGTCTCCCAGATTCCAGCTATAATCATAAGCTTCCATAAGCTTATCGAACTTAGCCATATATTCTTTATTGTAATCCTTTGAAGCGCTATCGATAGGGAACATACCGGAAGCATCACCAATTCCCAGCACCTTCTCTCCCGTCAGCTGCCAGTGGATATATCCGGCAAGGGTTGTGAAGAAAGTAACATCCTTTACATGCTCTTCTCCATTTAAGATTGCCTGATACAGATGTGATATACTCCAACGCTGAGGGATATTGAAGCCAAACTCTTTTGTAAGCTTTGATGCAGCTTCCTCTGTTATTGTATTTCTCCAGGTTCTGAAGGGAACAAGAAGATTATCATCCTTATCGAAAGCCATGTAACCATGCATCATTGCACTAAAACCGATGGCTCCTACACTAGTTATAACTGCACCGTACTCTTTCTTTACATTTTCCAGAAGCTCAGCATATGCACTTTGAAGTCCCTTCCAGATCATATCAAGACTGTAGGTCCAGATTCCATCTACGTACTGATTTTCCCAGCCAAAGCCGCCCTGTGCTATAGGATTTCCCTTTTCATCTACTAAAACTGCCTTTATCCTTGTGGAACCGAACTCTATTCCAAGAGCAGTCTTTCCTGATTCTATTATATCTTTCATTTTTTTATCTCCTTATTTCAACCAACAAAAAAACTCTCACTATGATTTTGAACATAATAAGAGTAGGGACAATTATTTGATTAAAAACTATAGAATAATCCCTACAATATAATATTTTCTATCGGCAACGAAATACATAAAGTA
>JAILMQ010000158.1 GCA_024692605.1 Eubacterium sp. | reverse complement strand
CCATAAAAACTGGTTATTTACATAGATTAAAAAGAATACCTATCTTATCGTACAGATCATCAGGTGATACCGAATCTGCAACAAAAAGAAAATATTTTTTCGAATTAATCTCTACATTCATGGTCAGAATATTTCCGGCAGCTTCAGTAGTACCGGTCTTCCATTCATGAATAGTTATATTTGATGGAAGCTTGGATTTTCCCGAAAGGAACTCATTTGTCGGGGAAATGTCATCAGTCCAAACCTCTCCTGAAGCATCATTATAGTAGTATGAAAAACTGCTGTTTGAATCTATTTCATTAAGAATTTCGTATTTTGAAGCTTCGTTTAATATAAGATACATATCATAGGCTGTGATGTAATGATTATCATCATGCAGACCATGCGGATTCATAAAATGTGATCCGGTGGCACCTATCTCATATGCTTTCTTATTCATCATATCACAGAAACTGCTTTCATCTCCTGCTATAAGTTCAGCCAGGATAACAGCATAATCGTTATACGACCTCATCATAAGACCATAGAGAAGATTTCTGACTGTAATCGTGTATCCTTCATGAAGATCACTTACAAGAGCACCCTCTTCATCAATTTCAATCTCGTGAGACAGGGTTACTGTCTGATCAAGACCAATCTTACCTTCATTAAGAGCATCACATACTATGATACCCGTCATAACTTTTGTGGTACTTGCAGGATAAATACGCCTGAGTGAATTATAAGAAACTATCGGATTTCTATTTTCTTTATTTACAAGAAGTGTTGCATATGTATCATTTTGGAAAACATCAGCAACAACATTTTCATCATCTACTATGGCAAATTTTGATTGATAACCTTTAAGTCCATATGTAGGAAATGAACTGTCTATCTTCACTTCATTAATAAGATCCTTATCATACGGATCATCAAACTTTGTATTCTGCATATACATGAATGCAATACATCCAAATGCAAGTAAAACAAGAATAATATAATATATAACTGCTTTGCCCATTTTTATATCCTTTATTAATTGCCAGATTTAGTGCTTATATAATACTCTCCAGTCCAGATCTCCACGTTCAAGCGCCTTAATTAGAAGCTCAGCTGTTGCGAGATTTGTGGCAAGTGGAATATTGTAAGTATCACAGAGAGTTGAAATATTATGAAAGTCATTATTATGCGGCTGTGACATTATATTCTCTCTCAGAAAAATGACCATATCCATCTGGTTACTTTCAATCTGTGTAGCAATCTGTTCTACTCCACCAAGATGTCCTGCCAGAAATTTATGAACAGAAACACCGGCAGCTTCTTCAACGAGTCTTCCTGTCGTTTCCGTTGCATATACATCATGCTTACTTAGTATACCCCTGTAAGCTATACAAAAGTTCTGCATAAGTTTCTTTTTAGGATCATGTGCAATTAGTACTATGTTCATTCTTACCTCCCCAAAGATGAAAGTACACGTTTTCGTCAGAGTTCATCTTTATCATTAATATCTTCTCTTCTGAAGACAAATATTTAATACTATGCCAATTCCAATAGCAGTACTTATAAGTGAAGTCAGACCGTAGCTGATAAATGGAAGCGGAATTCCTGTATTAGGAAGCAGCTTCGTGGCAACCCCGATATTAATAAATGACTGATATCCTATAAGACATCCTACCCCTACACCTATTAACGTGCCTACATTATCTCTGGCCTGCCTTCCAGCCCTTATACATTGTAACACTATCAGAAGGATTATTCCAATTATAATTACACTTCCGAAGAAACCAAATTTCTCTCCAACTGCTGAAAAGATAAAGTCAGTCTGCTGCTCGGAAATGAGATTGGTATCGCTTGTTTTTGAATTCTTTTTACTCTCTCCGAATTCTTTTCCCATCAGCTGTCCTGAACCAATAGCCATTACGGAATTATCCTGCTGCATGGTTTCATCATCATACTCTGATGGGTAGATAAATGACATTATTCTCGTTACCTGATGTTCATACAGAAGCTTCTGATCTGGCTGTTGTATGTACCAGATAAATATACTGAATACGGGTATCAATATAAGCAGAACCGTGATAATGAATTTATAGCTTAGTCCTGCAAGAAAGAGCATTGTAAGAAGAACCATAGTCAGACAAATAAGTGTGGACAGATCAGGTTCAATGAAAATAAGTCCTGCCGGAATTGCATAGAATATTCCGAAACCTACAATTCCCCTAAATGTATTTACTCTCTTATCTTCCATCAGATTTCCGAGAAAAACAGCCATGAAAATGATCATCAAAACCTTGGTCAGCTCTGATGGCTGGAATCTGATACCTGCTATAGTAAACCATCTCTTAGCATTATTTACACTGGTACCTCCAATGATAACAGCTACAAGAAGTAAAACGCTGGAAAGATACAGAGGCACATAGAATTTGACTATGAAATGATAATCTATCAAAGAAAGAACTATCATGATAATAATAGCCAGAACTATTCCAACAGCCTGCTTGACAGTATAGTCATTATTAACATCATTAATGACATACAGACCAAGCAGCATGAGTGAAATAACAAGAAAAATCAATATGAAATTATAATATCTGAAATTGATCTTCTTTAACATACTAGTCTCCGACTTCTCCATTATCCTCAGTGAAGGTAGCATCATTAAGAGCTTCCTTATCATAGAGATAAGCATATATAAATCCGGTCAGATCCGCCGCATTTGCAGACGAATAACCATTAGGTATAACTGTCGTAACAGAAACCTCGGGCGCAGTATATGGCGCATATGAGATAAACAGCGCGTGTGCAGGTCTGTCTTCACCTTCCTGCGCAGTACCGGTTTTTCCGGCAACCTGAACGTTAATACTGTTCAGAAGTTTATTCTTTGAAAGGTCATCTGTTACAACAAGACGCATTCCTGTATGAACAGAATCCCAAAGTGCATTATCGATATTAACCTGTGAGGCAATGGTATGGCTGGAAGCCTTAACAACATTTCCTTCATAATCGGTTATTTTATTCATGAGAGACAGATTATAACAGGTTCCGCTATTCGCCAGAGTTGTAACATATCTGGACAGCTGTATAGGCGCAAAGGTATGTTTACCCTGACCGATAGCACTGGTAACAGCATCGTTATCAGAGAAATGCGGTTCTATCTCTTCTATTTCAACACCTGATGTACTGGTCAGACCGAACATAGCACCGTACTTCTTAAGACTTGCAAGACCTTCATCATCCACATAAGTATGATTTCTGATAGAAAGTCTGTAACCAACAGTAAAGAAGAAATAGTTACATGAAACATCCAGTGCTGTTGGAATATCAATATCACCATGTGTCAGACGATAATCTCTGTAAATCCAGCATCTAGGCTTTGTATAAACCTCTTCAAATACACCCAGGTCGGTAATGTACTCATTAAGTCCCAGCACACCCTCAGACACACCTGCTATAGCTGTAATAGGCTTAAATGTAGATCCTGGAGCGGTTCTCATAAGAGTTGCTCTGTTATACATAGGATTTGTCTTGTCATCAAGAAGCATCTGATAATAGTCCGGATCAACGGAATTCGTCAGATAATTATTATCATAGCTGGGATAACTTGCCATCGCTCTGACTTCTCCAGTATTCGTATCTGTTACGATAACAGCTCCTGAACAAGGAGTCAGCGCAAGCATCGCCGGAGTAATCTCTAGAGATTTAAGCTTTGCGATAATAAATCCATAAGGTGACATAGTACCAGCCTTGAATGCTTCATATTCAACATCACCATCTTCATCAAGGATACCCTGTGCATAAAGCAGATTAACCACATCGTAGGATGAAAGATCACCCATTCTTATCATATTTCTTATAACGCGGTTATTAAAGTCTTCATCATCATGAAGATATTTGATTATATAATTGATAAGAATCTTATATATCTCATCTGAATCATAGAATCTGCCCTCTTCTTCAATAGAGCTGATATCTATGGCCTCTTCTCTTATCAGGAAATGCAGGAAATCCTGAAGCGAAGTCTCATCAGTAATGTAATCGATAAACTCTTTTGAATTGTGGCTGAAGGCTGTTGTG
>JAILMQ010000151.1 GCA_024692605.1 Eubacterium sp. | reverse complement strand
AACCATTTCCACTCACATCCACTTGAAGCATTGTTTCATTATCATACTCTAGATGACTATTCACACGTCCCTTCATTGAGATTTTCTTACCAACATAATCATCTGGTTTTCTACTTAAACTATCATAACCTATGTCAGTTCTATATTCTGAAGCATCAAATTCATCCTTTTCCTTTTTGGATTCATCTTTAGTTTTTTCTGTCGTTGTTTCTGTAACTTCCTCACTTTTATCTTCAATTTTCTTTTCAGAAGCTGTTTCTGTTGCCTCTTCCGTTTTTGTTGCAGAAGTTGATGTACTTGTTTTCTCAGAACTGTCACCATCTAATCCAGAAAGAAATGTCATACATCCTTTGAACAAAATGCACAACAACACAAATATAATTACACAAACGATCACGGCTACAAGACATCCATTTTTCTTTTTAGGTTGATTTGCATTTCCAGCATTAGGATTAGGACCTTTTACATACTGTCCATTCTGCCAGTATCCTCCTTGTGCATTTGATTGTGGATTTTGATAACCACCATATTGCTGATCATTTTCATTTGTTTGCTGAAAAAATTGATACCCACATTCCGAACAAAATTTGGCATCATTAGGTAATTCTTTTCCACAATTTAAACATTTCATACGCCCCTGCCTCCTCTTATCTCGCTATTGATTTAACCCAGTACCGCAATTAGTACAAAAGCAATACTTTTAAGTTTTAAAATATATAAAAACAAGCACCTATGGTAGGTGCCTGGAATACTTTGGATTACCAAAGGAATTTGCAACTGGCTACCATTTTACAGGCTCTCGAGCTTTGTGCCATCACGTTTCCATGATTTTACTGATTATTTAGTTATATGTGATCTCTATATATTTTATTATTTTTTCTTCTGTATTTCATTCTCTCTGAGAGAATGATTTTTTTGTTTTTTTACTTTAAAATGACATACGTATGCAAATATTGTATATTTAATTTGTGTCTGATCTAGCTTAGACAATATACGTCATTATGACCGTAATAACAGGAGCATTGAAATGAAGAAGAAGTATTCAACGAATGATATACTATCAGGTATTCAAGATAAAGAAACAATTAACCCCGAAGAGATTTCATTCTACACAAAGGAAGATGAACGAAAGGATCTGGAACAGATTTCTGCTGATATTGAAGCATACATCTCTTCGCATAAAACTCCGTCTTCATTTAATGAGTTTGCACGCGAAGCATGCATAACACCTTCTCATCTGAATCAGTTTCTTAATGGAAAGAAACATATGACCAAATATTATCTTGTGCGAATTTTCATAACTCTCGGTTATGATATCGACAGAGTGAATTCGCTCCTTCAGCGTTTTGACGGAAGCTTTCTCTACGCAAGAAATAAAAGAGATTATATAATAATGAACGGAATTGTTGACAAGCGTTCGCTCGATGAGATAGACTTTGAATTAAGAGCTCAGGGACTTGAATCTTTATGTCCTCTTGGAGGTTCCGACTAATTAAATCAGAGGCTTTTCGGGATGAATGATTTAAAGATCATAAATGTAATTAATAGTATGGAGAATATAACCCTTCTGAGTGATATTTCTATGTCTGACTCAGGACTTCCGGTTTATCCTGTCTCCACTTCCCTTGGAACTTCTCCTGACAGAAAAGCTATTCTTAAAATTCTTACAAAAGAACAGGCAGCTCATTACCAGCATCTCATGTCTGTATCAAATCCTTATCTCGAAAAAATATACGACGTCGGCTTTGTTGACGATATCTATTATTCCGTAAATGAGTTTATCCCTCGTCCGGATTGTTTTAACTATAAGCTTTATAACGCGTCATCCTCCCTTTCTTTGTATGAGTATATTCAGAATTTTGAAATGTTCGAAAAGCTCGGGGATGGATTACATTTTCTTGATGAAAAAAGAGCACTTTCTCTTATTCTGGAATTGATAGAAGGACTTGAGGCAATGAATGCCGAAGGTTTTGTGCATGGCGATCTGTCACCCATGAATATTCTACTGACAGATAAGGATAAACAATTAATAAAATCGCCAAATAATTTTTCACTTAAGATCATTGATTTCGGAACCATCCGGGCCTTCAAACCGGATGACCATCCTGTCACACAGGTTGTGGGAACGAAGGAATTCGTGGCACCGGAAATACTGGCCTATAACATTCCCAACGACCGCATCGACATATATTCACTGGGCTGCATTCTGCACTATATGTGTCTGGGAATCTCACCCACCGAGAAGGGACTGGACTATGCAGCCGCCCTGCTCAGTCCGGGTGTCCTAAACATCATACGGACCTGCACCAATGAATATTCAACCCGTTACCGTACATTGAAACAATTAAAAAAGGCCGTGCTGCACGAAATCAGAATTCCTGCAGACACGACCGATAAATTTATGTCTAAACTTCCGGGTTTCAGAACAAATAAACTCTGGAAGAAAATCATTGCTTCACTTTATTATCTGTGGCTGATTGCATATATCTTTTATTGTATTGTCTTTTTGGACTTCAGATTTCATACCTGGCTGTTTATCGGACTCTGCGTGGCATGGGTAATTTTCGTATGCGATGCATTTAACATCGGAAGCCGGATTTTATGGTACACAAATCTTACCAAGAAGCACCGGTTTATCAGATACATCGTAAAGTCCCTGATCTTCATCCTGCTTTTCATGATCTACTGGATACTATGGTATATCCGATAAGAAATGTGCCACGCCTGAAATAGTTAGCATAGCCTCAAGGGTTACTGAAGTCATAACTTTAATTATAACCTTATACTTTTTATTCGATAGTAAAGTTTAAAAGCACCGGATTATGGTCACTTGGAGCGAAATATGTATTAACCGTCTCCAGCTTGTTAACCTTAATGTTATTTGAAACAATAAATCCGTCAATGAGATAATATTGGAAGTTGTCCTTATCTGCATTCTGGTAGGACTGATCCAGTGAACGACAGGTAGGAGTCGTATTATCCATAAGACACTGGAAATCATTTCCAATATCAAAAGCATCCATTATTCCCGGCTTCCATTTATCTTTCTGGATAGGATAACGTGAAAAGGCTTCCGTGTTATCAAAGGTCTGATTAAAATCACCACCGGCTATAACATAGTTTCCCTTATCGACTTCAGACTGGATTATCTTTTTCAGAACCTTTGTCTGTTCCACTTTACCGGAACCATCATCATATGCTTCGAGATGCAGATTAACCAGAACCAGTTCCTTTCCGGTATCATTTCCATCCTTGTCGTAAACAGGAGTTCTGTTCACAAGAAGACATCTTTTAAGATTAACGGTTTTAACCGGCCACTTAAAAGGACATGGAAGACTGTGTCTTTCGGCATCTGTTATTTGATACTTGGACATGGTGGCAATTCCGCTTTCAACCTTTCCAATAGGTTCCTTTGGCGGAAATGGTACTATTTTAGATTTAAAATTATACGCAAAGGTATTTACGTATCCGTTAAAGTTTTTATCCTCGGAATTTGGAACCTTTACCAGAACCGGATAATCGTTTTTAATCTTTTCAACCTCATCCACATGATAAGACCTTTTGGAATCCTTGTCTATCTCCTGAATGAAAAGGATATCCGGATCAAGGGTAGACAGCATTCCCATGAAACCTGCAAGATTTACATCAAGTCTTTCCTGAGTTGCAGACATAACACTTGTTCCGCCGTCCATAAAAAAGTCCGCATTATCCCCCAGCGCCCCGTAACCCATATTCCAGGTCACAACACTTACTTCCTCTCCCTGAGTGAATTTTTTTCCTTCGCCCTGAGATGTATCGATGCTCACCTTCTCTACATCCTTAGGTCTGTATTCGTTAAATGTAAGCCAGCCGAAAAATACAAGTGCCAGTACAACAGGAATTGCGATTACAATTCCAACTATTTTCAAAACTTTTTTAAACATTTTCATATAATAAAATCCTTTAGTATATTAATTAATCAAAGAAGTATTTTTCCATAAAGCCGGTGTAATCGTTAAGGCCAAATAGGTCTTCAGCAATCTTCTTTGTATCATCTCCCAGGAAGCCGTTATTTCTCAAGTATTCATCAGAAACGGTCAGATCATAATCTGCTCCACCGTTTACAGTACTAAGAGCCTCCTCTTTAGTATTTTCTCCACCGCTTATGTAATCAGTATAGTTCATCTTTACCGTATTATTTGCATAAGGACCTTCTGATCTTACTCCGCGGATATTTTCCATATCCTTGAGGGAAATAAGAAGGAAATGATCTCTTATACTTGCATCTGTATGGTCCTCCCTGAGAGTAACCAAAAGACATCTGACTCCATCAACTGTGGTGAGTTCAAAGCTTCCGTAATCCTCGGACATATCTTTAACTCTGTACCGGTCATCTATCTTTAAAGATCCCCTGGACTTTACATTTTCCCCATCAGTCTTGAAGGTTTCCACAACTATGGAGCCGTCTGAGCTGCCATAAAGAACCATCATCTCCGGCATACCGTCATCATCGTAATCATCCATATCAATAGAGATTATTCCGCTGTATGAATAAGATCTCGCCTGAGCATCGAATTCATCATATTCAAGGTGACTGTAGCTTTCTTCCACAAGATGTGTGGAACTGTTATAGCTCTTGGTATGAACACCACCTTCACCGTCAGGTCTCATTGAATAATAGGTCTGAAGCACATCATTTATTCCGATTTCGGGAATGAGGGTATCCTCAAGATATGCTGTGTAGGTATTTACGGCGTCCTCGGCTGTCAGCTCTTTTTCTTCTTCAGTAGTTGCTTCCACCGACTCCTCAGTGGTAAGCTCCTCTTCAGTGAGCTCAGCTTCTTCATTATCCGATGTAGTCTGCTCTTCCTCCGCAGTGGTCATTTCCACAACTGAATTAGAGGTTGGACTCAGGTTCTGATTTCTTGTTCTGTTAAAAAGTGCTACTCCGCCAAAGGTAAGACCAAGGGCAGTTAATGAAGCAACACTGATCACCACTCCCTTGCCGGCAGTTGTGGTGAGAAATCCCGCTTTTGCTGCGGATGAAGCTGCTGTACTTCCGGAAGATACAGGCGCAGCTCCGGTTGCTGCTGAACCGGAAGTCCCGGAAATCGCCGAGGCACCGGTGGCAGACGCTCCGGACATAGCCGTAGCAGAGGAAGCGACTGCAACCTCCACTCCCATGGCATGAGCCTCGTCTCTGAAAAGAAGAATGAAAAGTACAATTGGTGCAAGACCGAAGAAATTGTAACCCTTCTTCTGCATTTCTTCTGCTTTTGATTTTATATTCTTTCGACCGTAGTTCAGTCTGGACTTTACCGTATTCTCATTAATATCAAGAGACTCTGCTATCTCACGAATGCTAAGTCCTTCGATGTAAAACATCATGATGCACATGCGCTGTTCATCATTCAGAGAACCAATCATATCTCTGATTATCCGGGTTCTCTCCTCATCTGTATATGAAAGCTCCGGCTGCCTGGATATATCTGTATCCGGCACATCAAATACTATATTCGAGCCATCATCATCTTCGTTATCCAGCTGGGAAAACAGAAGAGGTTTATTCTTGGCCAATACATTTTTCGCTGTATTGGCAACTATCATACCCAGCCAGGAACCGAACTTCTCAGGATCATCCAGAGTAGACAGCTTCTGGTAAGCCTTGGCATAGGACTCCTGAAGAACCTCATCTATATCAGCCTGGCTGTCCAGGTATTTCATGGCTATATAATATTTATCCCGGTAGGTGGTCTCATAAAGATAATTAAAAGCAAACTGATCACCTGCCAGACATTTCCTTACCGCATCACCCAGGCTGCTGTACCCAGGTCCCTGCGGCATCTGATCGTAATCCATATTCTCTCCATTTCCAGTTTATCAGATTTATGCGTTTTCGTGATCTTTAGGCATGATCACAAGATTTTCAGTAACTTTATTTGATTTGGAATTCTTAAGAGTTGCGTAACCTATGATGGAAAATACAACTGCACCGATAAGATTAACTAAAAGGTCCTTCATGGAATCCAGAATTCCAATATCCAGATAACCGCCTTTAACGGTAAAGGTGTCACCTGATGCTGTCTTTATTATTGTCTCTGTCACATCTTTAACATGTATAACCGTTCCAGCCTGTGCAGGATCAAGGGTAACTGATGAAAACTTCTGAACTATGAAATCCTTCTGCATATCCATGTTAAAGAGAAGGTCCATTCCACATTCAAAGAACTCCCATATAACTCCGATGGTCATAGAAAAACAGAATGCAACAAGAGTCATATAAAGAGGGGAAAGGTTGAAATTCTTGCTACCTCGATTAAGCAGGTAAATAAGTGAAAACCCAACTGCCGCAAACAGGAAACCATTTATGGTATGAAGCATCGTATCCCAGCCCGGAATCTTCACATAATAATGATCAATCTCACCAAGTACTTCTGCAGCAAATATGAATGCAAAAATTATCCCCTCAAAAACCGGTGGAATATCCACATCCATAATATCCTCTATAAAAGCAGGCAGAAGGAAAAGGATAAGAACAAGAATACATGTAGCTAAATTCTCATATTCATGGGTAACTATACTTCTTATTAGAGTAAGCATAACCATAACACGAAGTAAAACGAAAAAAGCAAATGCACCTTTACTTTTTTTATAACTATCCTTAAGTTTTATTAAATACTTTCCTAGTTTCATATTGCCTCCTTTTTACCTGATATACCAACCCAAAGGGGTCTGACCCCTTTGGGTTACCCTTTGGGTTACCCTTTGGGTTGGTTAGTTTGAGTTTGCGAATACGTCTTCCATCTCGTAGTAGAGTTTTCGGAGCATGTCGTCGGACAGGTCTGTCTCGTTCAGGATTGTGTATCTGTCGGGACGGCTGGCTGCAGCTCCCTGCCAGGCTTTTATAAATATTTCCTCTGTAATCTTCCAGTCGGATGGAACAACAGGGATATCGTATTCTTTGATGATACGTGTTATCTTTGCAATATTTCTGTTCTGGAATTTGCAGGATCCATAGCTTCCCATGGCAACCGCGATTCCATGAGGTACATTTACATATTCAGCAAAGTTTTCTTCAAGGGCGTGACAGAAAAGATGCTCTGAACCACTGCTTGGTCTTGATGTTCCTGCAATCTCCATGGCAAGACCACCCATTACCAGAGCCTGGGTGAGACGTTTGATAAAGTCCACACTCATGAGTTCCTTCATATCGTTATATGCGATGGAGTTGAAGGCCATTTTGGATATCATATATGCAAAGTCATCTACATGATCCTTACCTGCCACGTGGGCAATCTTCCAGTCATTAAGGGCAGTATACTTGCTTATGGTATCACCAACTCCGGCAAGCAGCTGTCTTTTCGGAGCACCTGCAATAACACTGGCATCCACAAGTATTGCATCAGGAATTGTACATTTAAATGTTTTCCTTGCCTTTCCTTCTGTTCCAAGTACAGAAACAGGTGACGCAAGGCTGTCATTACTTAGTGTTGTGGGAAGTGATATAAGACGGGCCTTACTTACAAAGGCCGCAAACTTTGCAAGATCAAGAACTGTGCCGCCTCCAAAGCCGATAACCACATTGACATCATTCATGGTAATGTACTTAGCCAGGGCAACGGCATTATCATAGGACGCCTGCTGGATGAGATACATTTCACTATTAGGAAAACTTTTTTCTATTCCCTCAAGAATTGTACCGAAGATACTCTTCAGATTCTCCTCTGTTACTATGATTGTTTTCTTTTTATTTATATCCGGGATTGCGTCCTGCATAACCTCCGGGATTCTTCCGAATATTCCATCATCTACAATAAGATGATATGGAAGTCTGAACTGATGCATTTTTGCCACCTCTCCTTATTTATATAATTTATATCATTATATCACATTTTCCTTTGAAGCAATACTCAGGAGTGCAGCAGATCTTTTTAATTCAAAAGTTTTTTTCTCAGTTTCTATAGGAATCAGTATTTCACTAAGTGATTTTGTGCCCACAACTGCTGCCCAGCCCAGAACAAATCCCAGGATAACTTCTAAAATCCCACTGGCAAAACTAATCACCAGCATAACTGTAACTATGGCAGAAGCCGCTGTAAGCACGTTCCACTTAGCCTTAATCCCCTTTAATGCACATTCTGAAGCCTTATAGTTTCTTTCTGCCTGTTCCTTATTATTTTTCATTACCTCATCCTCCTTAGTATGTTGAATATCCGGATTAATTCCGGTATTTTCCTTTCTATACTCATAAGACAGATGAAGTACTGAAAAAGTTTTATAAATATTTAAAAAATTTCAAAAAAAATAACCCAAAGGGGTCTGACCCCTTTGGGTTACTTGTATGGGTTATCTGTAGATTATTTCATGTCTTCCCGGTCCGTTTGATACCATAGTGATTGGGAAGCCGATTTCTTTCTCGATGAATTCGATGTAGTTACGGCAGTTTTCCGGAAGATCTTCGTATTTGGTGATACCACGGATGTCGCTCTTCCAACCCGGAAGTACCTTGTAAACCGGCTTTGCATCCTTAAGCTTTGTTGTTACAGGGAAGTCAGTTGTTACTTCACCGTCTATTTCATAGCCTACGCAAACAGGAATCTCATCAAGATATCCAAGTGCATCAAGTACTGTAAATGCCACATCAGTTGTTCCCTGAAGTCTGCAGCCATACTTTGAAGCTACGCAGTCAAACCATCCCATACGACGTGGACGACCTGTTGTAGCGCCGAACTCACCCTTGTCTCCACCATGGGTTCTAAGGGCATCTGCCTCATCGCCGAATATCTCACTGACAAATTCTCCTGCTCCGACAGCACTTGAATATGCCTTACAAACAGTAACGATCTTCTTTATCTCATATGGTGGGATACCGGCTCCGATAGCTCCGTATCCTGCAAGGGTTGATGAAGATGTAACCATCGGATAGATTCCGTGATCGGGATCTTTCATTGAACCAAGCTGACCTTCAAGCAATATATTCTTGCCTTCCTTAATTGCATCATAAAGGAACTTAGAAACATCACATACGAATGGAGCAACCATTTCCTTATACTCCATAAGTGTTGCATAAACCTCGTCAACAGTAAGCAGTGGCTTATGATAAAGATGCTCTAAAAGTGCATTCTTCTGAGCAATTACTCTTTCTATCTTTTCCTTCAGTGTCTTCTCATCTGCGAAAAGCTCTGAAACCTGGAAACCAATCTTTGCAAACTTATCTGAAAAGAAAGGTGCGATTCCTGACTTTGTTGAGCCAAAGGAAGCTCCCGCAAGTCTCTCCTCTTCATATGTATCGAAGAGAACATGATAAGGCATAACCATCTGTGCTCTGTCAGAAACAAGAATCTTAGGTGTTGGAACACCACCTGCCTCAATCTCCTTAACCTCCTTAAAAAGCTTAGGAATATCAAGCGCAACACCATTTCCAAGAACGCTTGTGGTGTGATCATAGAAAACACCTGACGGAAGTGTATGAAGTGCAAATCTTCCGTAGTCATTTATTATGGTGTGACCGGCATTGGCACCACCCTGAAATCTTATAATTATGTCTGCCTTCTCGGCAAGCATATCTGTTATCTTACCTTTTCCTTCGTCGCCCCAGTTAGCTCCTACTACTGCAGTAACCATCTTAATCCTCCATTTATTAACCCATTGGGTTATATAGTCTTCTATTTTACAAAACTCCCATCATAGTCACTACTGACCATGACAATTGACCATTTTACAATATTTTATCCAACATGTAAAGTCCTACCCGGTAATTACCTCATCGGGTTTCTGGTCATGCTCCCCAGCCGGAAGCTTATCTACCACCTGAAAATCATATCCCACCGCAAATATATCCAGTTCATATTTCTGCTCAAAATCCGACTGCCTGAAGGCTTCGATAAATCTGTCGTAATAGCCTCCACCATGGCCCAGTCGGTTGTTATCCTTATCATAGGCAACTCCCGGAAGTATCAGAAGCGTATTTCCCTGAAAATCGTATTCAATATTTCCAGCAGGCTCCCGGATGTCAAAATTACCTCTGACGAATCTGCCATTATATCTGAAGAATTTCATCTCTGTATCAGAAACTACTCTTGGAATATAAACCTTTTTCCCATCTCTTCTGGCGGACTTAATAAGGTAACTCATGTTCACCTCATTCTGTATGCTCATGTAAACAAGAATCTTCTCAGCATTTTTATAGGCCTCTGAAGAAACTATCTTTTGACAAATGTTTTCCGACCGCTCCTTCACCTGAAGCTTAG
>JAILMQ010000101.1 GCA_024692605.1 Eubacterium sp. | reverse complement strand
CATGTTTTTTTACATTACATGTTTTTTTACATTACATGTTTTTTTACATTACATGTTTTTTACATTGTATGTTTTTTACATTGTATGTTTTTTACATTACATTTAAATCTTATTTGCAGATTATACTACTTAGTTTCATTAGATCCGTCGGAATCAATATTAATTCTGACTGGCTTTTTTGAATCAGCTCTTGAATCAATCTTTGAATCAGTCCTTGAATCAGCTTTTGAATTGATAGTTCCATTTGAATCTATTTTAGCAAAATCTTTATTCATGTCGCCTGCGACCTTGCTTCCGAGGAAGCTTGATACAACAGTATTAAGGTCTATACCCATTGAATCTGATAGACCATCAATTGTCTGCTTGAAGGATTTTGTAACGTCCTCTGTAAGTCTTGCAGTATTTCCTTCACCGTACATTGTGATCTTATCAATCTTTCCAAGAGGTTCAGCGATAGCACGAGCAACTTCAGGATACATCTTGCAAAGCATTTCAACGATAGCAGCTTCGCCGTATTTCTTCATTGCTTCAGCCTTTTTATCAATACCAGCAGCTTCAGCTTCGGCTTTTGCTTTGATAGCGGCAGCTTCAGCTTCACCTTTTGCCTTGATTCCAGCAGCTTCAGCTTCAGCCTTAGCTTTGATGGCAGCAGCCTCCTGCTCCATAGCATATTTATCAGCTTCTGCCTGAATTCTCTTAGCTTCTGCGGCCTGCTCGAATTCATATTTCTTAGCTTCAGCTTCTTTCTGTCTCTTGAAGAGTTCTACCTCTGCCATCTGCTGCTGACGATATTTGTCAGCATCGGCCTGCTTACGGATCTGAGCATTAAGCTCCTGCTCCTTAACGGAAGCTTCCTTCTGCATACGGGTAATTTCCTGTTCCTGCTTAGCAATGTCAGCCTGAGCTCTTGTAATCTCAATAGTCTTACGCTGTGTTTCCTGTTGAATTGAGTAAGCAGCATCAGCTTCAGCCTTCTTGGTATCTTCAATAGTTTTGAGCTCGGCCTTCTTGATAGACAGGTCATTCTGCTTAATTGCAATTTCTGTTTCAGCAAGAACTCTGGCATCATTAGCTTCTTTGTGGGCCTGAGCCTGAGCTATGGCAACGTCTCTGTCAGCATTTGCCTTTGCAATACTAGCTGACTTCTGGATTGCTGCCATGTTGTCCTGACCAAGTGCATTGATGAGATCATTCTTATCTTCAACATGCTGTATATTACAGGAAATGATTTCAACACCGAGTCTGTTCATATCCAGCTGAGCCTTTTCCTGAACCTGATCACCAAAGGATTTACGGTCATTGCAAAGCTCTTTAAGTGTGATAGTACCAACAATCTCACGCATATTACCCTGAAGAGAATCAACAAGAGCTGCAGCGATTTTCTGCTCATTCATATTGAGGAAGTTTGCCATTGCCCTCTGAATTCCATCAGGACCAGTCATAAGTCTGATCTTGGCAACTGCGTCGATATTTACACCGATGAAATCGGATGTAGGAACAAAGTCGCCGGTCTTGATATCTATAGATATCTGCTTGATAATAAGTTCGTCCTTTCTTTCAAGGAAAGGCAGCTTAAGTCCTGCACGTCCAATGAGAACCTTAGGTCTTTTTCTGAAACCTGAAATAATGTATGCTTTGTCAGGCGGAGCCTTAACATAGCTGGTAAAAATAATAACTATAACTAAAAGAACAACTACACCTAAAACAATATATTTAATCATCGTCATATTCCTTTCATAAATGCAGTTATTCACGATTGAATAACATTTAACAGATTTACCTGGTTGCCAGATAATATTTATTTCCTACTTTATTTATGATTCCTCTATTACATAGGAGTTCAGTGATTCGTGGAAATCCGTTTGGATTTAATACTCCTGCCTCACTGAGTGTTACAGCCGTTTCCCTTGAGACGGCATTACACTGCCGCAGTCTAGTGATTATAAGATTCCTTCGAATTACCGGAATCGGTGGAAAATATGCCATTACATTTACCTCCTTTCTTCTTGGTTATTTGCCATTGGCTATTTATTTAGGGTTGGAAGAAGTCCCGTCAGATTTATCGATTATAACCTTTTTGAATAGCAGCCTAACCTGTAAAAAAAATAGCGGGACATTCTGCGGTTAATAAAACCACAAAATAGTCTCGCTTATTATTTACACTCCGGATTGACCAAGATCAATCGTACTGACGAAGATGCAACCAACTCATTTTCTGTAAATTTTGTGCAACTTCTCAGTAGTTGTTACACATAAAATCTGTACAAATAATGCTTTGTTAGCTACTCCCTAATTTGTATTGATGAAAATATTATCATACCCCAAAATCCCTGTCAAGAAAAATCGGAATGGGGCACCAGGGTTAATGTCTGTACCCGTTTTAGAATGTGCAAGCTCCGTCATAACTCTCGGAAGAATAGGAACCTCCAGAAGGTAAAGCACATTTGAATATCTCTGAACAGCTATAGCAAAAAGTCCAGGATAAGCTATTATTATAGCGTCCTTACTTTCTGCAGCGGGGGCTTCAACATAAAGAGCTTCTATGTCTGTATCCAGATACTCACGTATCAGAGGAATCTGCTTATTAAGGTTATATGCTACATCTTCTGTCATAGATGCGATGGTCGTACTTATGTTATAGATCTTGTATGTTCTATCCACATAATAACCTGCAAATACTATTCTGTTTAATTTATAGATATTTCCTTTACAGTATCTCTGTCCGGCTGTCCAAATATATCCTGTTTATCTATCGGACGTCCTTTTTCATAATCAGCAGTTATCAGCTATTATCTCTGATATATTATCGCATATTAATCTTCCCATTATTTACCTCCACTAATTTCCATATTTCTTATTATTTAAGCGTTTTATAACATTTTACAGACGACCAGATTGAAAAGTGTTTTTTTCCTTTAATCTTTTCACCCTGCCTGATTCTGAAGTAATACTTTTTGTTGCTTTTTAAACCTTTGACCCTTAAGTAACGCTTATTCAAATATCCTATACCGCTCAGTCTTACATTAAACGCTTTTCTTTTTGTACGCAAAGTTTTGATGTTCTTTTTAAATCTTTTATCTGTTGAATACTGTATTTCAATATATTCTGTACGTTCACCCGATTTAGCTTTTATACGGCTATCTATCAGAACACTATTTTTTTCAGGAGTAATATTAAAATCCACTATTGTATCAGGAACTAATTCCAATTTTTTTGTAATCGTTCCATGAAATCCATTTCTAAACCTTATTTCATACCAATATTCTCCATACAAAGCTTTACCAGCATAACTAAAAATTCTATAATGTTTTCTACTCAGTTTTTTTCCTTTATATTTAACAGTTATTAATGGATCTTGATGATAAGTCACCTTCTTCGAACTAAATATTACTTTACAATACTTTACTGCATCTACTGCCTTAATCCATTTTGCTGTTTTTATATTAAACTCACCAGTCCATCCTTTAGCGTAGTATCCATTTTTTCCATTTGGAAGATACTTTTTATCATATTTTTTAATTTGTGAATTTGTATCTTTTGAAATTATAAACTTTCTTTTTACATTCTTCTTGCCACCTATATATCCATATTTTGATATATAGACAAGGGCAGTCTGATTCTTATCTGCCCATACTGCAGTAAGAGTAATATCGCCATTTATAACTTTTCTATCCATTTCATAATTTGTATACACCATACCATCTACAGAGCTTTTCCATCCAACTACTTTTCTATTCTTATATGTATATTCCTTAATGTATACCGGATTTGGCTTATCATCTGGTATATTAGTTAATATCTCTGAAAATTTTTCGCCTTCTGGTTGAATGCTGGTAGCAGTTTTCACTCCATCCAGATTACCTTCATTGGTAACAAAGCTTACTTTACATTCTTTTTTCCATATAGCTTTTAATGTAATACTCTTTTTTACTATATAATTACCTTCATAATAGTAATTAGGTTCTGGTGGATAATAAAGTATTTTTGTGATTACTGATTTTTCTCCTACAATTTCCCATCCTTTGAAAAAATAACCCGGTCGCTCAATCTTAACCTTGGGTCTCAAGGGTTGACCAGAATGATATTTAAATACTGTTTTTTCTTTTATATTTGAACCATCAACGTACTTATTTACATTATAGTCAAAGTATCTCTCATATGACATCCACCCGCCATTTGGATCATAGGTTACGGTAATAGGATCCTCCCAAACAGCAACCATCTTAATATCCCTAGTAATTATAATGCTTGATCCATCATATCCTCCTTCAAATCTTTCAGAATCTGACATATAGTAAATCTTGCCTTTTCCATCAATTCTCCAACCGACAAGTATTTTATTATTTTTCGAATACACATTAAATCTATCACAACAACCATAACTTGCTGTTATTGATATATTGGCCTCTGCATCCATCTCTACAGTTCTAATTTTTTTGTCGGTATACACCTTATAAGGATAACCATTCTCATCATATTCAGTATCTATAATAAAGCCTTCTCCGGCATCCCATGTTACTGTACAGGTCCTACCTTCTGCATGAACACCGGAATTAATAGAATAAATACAAAGTATGATGATAAAAACAGTTGAAAAAATACATAGCAATATTTTTCTAATAGAAAGATAATTATTCATTTTTCACCCTCCAATCATTGCAAGTAATTATTCAAAAAACATTATCTATATTTTAACATTAAAACATGGATAGTGCTATATTTTTGTAGCACTTGGGCGAAAATCGTTAAATAAAAAAGTAAATTCCACTTTTGCCGGAATTTA
>JAILMQ010000082.1 GCA_024692605.1 Eubacterium sp. | reverse complement strand
TTAAGGAGGATTAAATTCATGTCAACAGGAGTTGTTATAGCATTAATAGGAGCAGCACTTGCTACAATACTTGCAGGTGTAGGTTCAGCACTTGGAGTAGCAGCAGGTGGTCAGGCTGCAGCAGGAGTAGTTAGTGAGGATCCGGCACAGTTCGCTAAGGTTCTTATCCTTCAGCTTCTTCCGGGTACACAGGGTATCTACGGCCTTCTCGTAACATTTATCTCACTTTCACAGATCGGTCTTCTTGGCGGAAGCATTGTAGAGCTTACAACAAAGCAGGGTTGGGCATTCTTCGCAGCTTGCCTTCCAATCGCTATTGTAGGTCTTGTATCAGCTATCTTCCAGGGTAAGACATCAGTTGCATCAATCGGCGTTGTAGCAAAGAAACCGGATCAGTTTGGTAAGGCTATGCTTTTCCCTGCAATGGTTGAGACATACGCTATCCTTGCACTTCTTATCTCAATACTTTCTGTCACAAACATATTGAAATAATTCCAGGGAAAGTATGAAGGCTGCAAGCTCGCTTGCGTAGCATTCATACTTTATCTTGGATTAAACAGCATGAGTATGTAGCCATTTTGCAAGGCAAAATGAGCGGAATACGAATCTGTTTAGAATTGCGAGAGCGAAGCGGAGCAATTCGTATTATTTCAAAATACTATATAAAGATAGGAGGAGCACATGGCTGGAATTGAAAAGCTTACAAATGAAATAAATCTCGAAGCTGAAAAAGAAGCTTCTGAGATAATAGCTGCAGCAGAAGATGCAGCCAATAAGCTTCGTTCAGAGACTGAAAAAAAGTGTGAAGCAATCAAGGCAGAAGCAGATGAAAAGACCGATAAGAAGATTGCCAACGAGAAGAAGAAAACTCAGTCTCAGTGTGAACAGGTTGAAAAACTTATCACTCTTGAAGCTAAGCAGGGTATTATAGATTCAATTCTTCAAAAAGCAAAGGCAAAGCTTCTACTTCAGGATTCTAAAGATTATTTTGATACCATATATAAGCTTCTTGGTAAGCAGGCACTGGCTGATAAAGGAATTCTCTTCCTGAATGAAAAGGATTTAAAGAGAGCACCTTCTGATTTTGCTCAGCAGGTTAACTCAGTTGCTACCAAGAATGGTGGAATGCTTACTATTTCAGAGAAAACAGCTGATATCGATGGTGGATTTATCCTCAGATATGGAAATATTGAAATCAATTCTTCCTTTGATGCTTTGTTTGAGGAAAATCAGGATAATCTGATCGATACTATAAATGGAATGCTTTGGACATAAGGAGATGAAGATATGAGAGATGCGGATTACATATACGCAGTTGCCTGTATCCGTGCAAAAGAGAAAACACTTCTGAATGATGCTGATGTCCAGACAATGGTTGGAATGAAGAGTGAAAAAGAGGTTTTATCCTTCCTTACTGAGAAGGGATGGGGAGATGGTTCTGTTGATTCAGACATGGAGACCGTTCTTTCGGAAGAGGAAGAGAAGCAGATGAAGCTTCTGAAAACCCTGGGTGTTGATCAGAAGATCAT
Organism: Eubacterium sp.; assembly: GCA_024692605.1. Lineage (GTDB taxonomy): Bacteria > Bacillota > Clostridia > Lachnospirales > Lachnospiraceae > Eubacterium_Q. Next base: position 5,124 of record JAILMQ010000082.1, on the reverse strand, counting down.
CGATACACTTTTTGTTCAGGAACTATATCACAATCTCAAAGCTGCCATAAAAGAGGTATGTACCGGTATTGAGGATGGTCAGGCATTTTATGAGCATGATCAGTACGGAAAGACTCAGCTTATGCAGATCATCCAGGAAAAGGATTTTGAAAAACTTCCGGAAGATATGCAGAAGGTGGCAGAGGATGCATTAGATATTATGTTAACTACCAGAGATGGTCAGAGACTTGATGTCATGATTGACAGAGCATGTCTTGATGCCATTGAAAAAGCAGCAGCAACTACTAAGGACAAGTTCCTTGCAGAGTATGCCGAGAACAAGGTGGTTATTGCAGATATTAAGATTGCTGTCAGGGCTGCGGCTACTAAAAGACCGCTGAAAATGATAGAAGAGGCGCTGGCACCTAACAGAACATTTGATGTAAAGGCTCTTGCAAAAGCAGCCGCTACAGACCGCGATGCAGTATACGAGTTTCTTGATAGAAACGGTTACTCCCAGGCGGCAGATGCTCTGAAGGATTCATTTTCCAGCTTTGAGAAATGGTGTGATGATTATATTATGTCAACCTTGATGAACCAGAAGACCAACATACAGTCCAGCGGACCGGTAGTTGCTTTCTTCCTGGCAAAACAGAATGAGATCAGGACGGCAAGAATAATCATGACAGCAAAGGCAAATGGATTTAGCGACGACGCTATTTCAGAAAGGGTAAGGAAGATGTATGGATAGTGGAAATAAGATTGCAGTAATGGGCGATTATGACAGTATCTACGGCTTTGCTTCACTTGGACTCAGTACATTTCCTGTAGAAGGGTATGAAGAGGCTTCGAAAACCCTTCGTAATCTTGCAAATAGTGGATACGGAATTATATATATAACCGAAGAGCTTGGAGCACTGCTTCAGACTCAGATCAGTAAATACAATGAGGTTATGCTTCCTGCCATAATTCAGATCCCGGGTGTTAAGGGTAACACAGGTGACGGAGTAATGGCAGTAAGACGTTCAGTTGAGAAGGCTGTTGGATCAGATATTCTCTTCGGAAACTAGAAAGAAATGAAAGGAGACTCTCCATGGGAGTAGTTGGAAAGATAAAGAAGGTCGCCGGACCACTGGTAATTGCTACCGGTATGCGTGATGCCGACATGTTCGACGTTGTGCGTGTTAGTAACGAGCGACTTATTGGTGAAATAATAGAAATGCACGGAGATGAGGCATCTATTCAGGTTTACGAAGAAACTGCCGGACTTGGTCCCGGTGAACCTGTTGAGTCTACAGAGGTGCCACTTTCTGTTGAACTTGGTCCCGGACTTATGGGCTCCATCTATGATGGTATCCAGAGACCGCTTACAAAGATCATGGAAGTTACCGGTGGTAATCTTCTTGAAAGAGGTGTTGAAGTTCCATCCCTTGACAGAGATAAGAAATGGGATTTTGTTGCTACTGCAAAGGTTGGAGACAAGGTAGTAGCAGGTGACATCATCGGTACAGTTCAGGAGACTGAGGTTGTTACTCAGAAGATAATGGTTCCTTACGGAATAGAGGGAATAATAAAGAGCATAGAAAGCGGATCATTTACAGTTGTAGATAAGATCGCAGTTGTTGAAACTCCAAACGGCGACAAGGAACTTACTATGATGCAGAAGTGGCCGGTTCGTAAGGGAAGACCTTATAAGAAAAAGCTTCCGCCACGTCAGCCGCTTATAACAGGACAGAGAGTTGTTGATACATTTTTCCCTATTGCAAAGGGTGGTGTTGCAGCTGTTCCGGGTCCTTTCGGTTCTGGTAAGACAGTTATCCAGCACCAGCTTGCTAAGTGGGCAGATGCGGAGATCGTTGTATATATCGGATGTGGAGAGCGTGGAAATGAGATGACCGACGTTCTGAACGAGTTCCCTGAGCTTAAGGATCCCAGAACAGGAGAATCTCTTATGAAGAGAACAATCCTTATTGCCAATACATCAGATATGCCGGTTGCTGCCCGTGAGGCATCAATCTATACAGGTATCACACTTGCTGAATATTTCAGAGATATGGGTTACTCAGTTGCTCTTATGGCTGACTCAACATCACGTTGGGCAGAGGCTCTTCGAGAGATGTCCGGACGTCTTGAGGAAATGCCGGGTGAGGAAGGTTATCCTGCTTACCTTGCTTCAAGACTTGCTCAGTTCTATGAAAGAGCAGGACATGTTATAACTCTTGGTTCAGATGAGAGACAGGGTGCACTTTCTGCTATCGGAGCCGTTTCTCCTCCGGGTGGTGATATCTCCGAGCCTGTATCCCAGGCAACACTTCGTATCGTTAAGGTGTTCTGGTCACTGGATGCACAGCTTGCTTATCAGAGACATTTCCCGGCTATTAACTGGCTGAACAGCTACAGTCTCTACTTAGATGAGATGAAGGGCTGGTTTGATGAAAATGTAGATGAGGGCTGGATGAAGACCAGACAGTCACTTATGAGTCTGCTTCAGGAAGAGGCTTCACTGAACGAGATCGTTAAGATGGTTGGTATGGATGCCCTTTCACCTCAGGACAGACTGAAGATGGAAGCTGCAAGATCAATCCGTGAGGACTTCCTTCATCAGAATTCCTTCGATGAGGTTGATACATATACTTCAATGCAGAAGCAGTTCTACATGCAAAAGCTTGTATATCAGTTCTATGAGGAGAGTGTAAAGGCTCTTAAAGAAGGTGCTGATATAAATGATATAGTTTCATTACCTGTTCGTGAAGATATCGGACGTTACAAATATACACTTGAAGAGAATATCGATGAACAGTACACCAAGGTTCATGACGAACTGGTTCGTGAACTTGCAGGAATAATAGGAAAGGAGGAAGAATAATGCCTAAAGAGTATCGTACTATACAGGAAGTGGCAGGACCACTTATGCTTGTAAAGGATGTAGAAAATGTAAAGTATGATGAACTTGGTGAGATAGAGCTTAGCTCCGGCGAAAAGCGTCGTTGTAAGGTTCTTGAGATAGATGGTTCAAATGCGCTGGTTCAGCTCTTTGACGCTGCAACAGGTATCAATCTGGAAAGCAGTAAGGTAAAATTCCTCGGACGTTCTCTTGAACTTGGAGTTTCAGGAGATATGCTGGGTCGTGTCTTTGACGGACTTGGTCGTACAATAGATGGCGGTCCTGAGATACTTCCGGATGCGCGTATGGATATCAACGGTCTTCCTATGAATCCTGCTGCAAGAGCTTACCCATCAGAGTTTATCGAGACAGGTGTTTCAGCTATCGATGGTCTTAATACACTTGTTCGTGGACAGAAGCTCCCTATATTCTCAGCATCAGGTCTTCCTCATGCTCAGCTTGCTGCTCAGATAGCACGTCAGGCTAAGGTTAAGGGAAAGGATGAGGAGTTCGCCGTTGTATTCGCTGCCATGGGTATTACATTTGAGGAAGCAAACTTCTTCGAAGAATCCTTCCGTGAAAGTGGAGCCATCGACAGAACAGTTCTCTTTATCAACCTTGCAAATGACCCTGCCGTTGAGCGTATCTCTACACCACGTATGGCACTGACAGCTGCAGAGTACCTTGCCTTTGAAAAGGGAATGCATGTCCTTGTAATAATGACAGATATCACTAACTACGCAGATGCACTTCGTGAGATCAGTGCAGCTCGTAAGGAAGTACCGGGACGTCGTGGATATCCCGGATATATGTACACTGACCTTGCTACTATGTATGAAAGAGCAGGACGTCAGAGAGGAAAGAACGGATCCATCACAATGATTCCTATCCTCACCATGCCGGAAGATGATAAGACTCACCCAATCCCTGACCTTACAGGATACATCACTGAGGGACAGATCATCCTTTCCCGTGAGCTTTACAGAAAGGGTATCACACCTCCAATCGATGTACTTCCTTCGCTTTCACGTCTGAAGGATAAGGGTATCGGTGAAGGCAAGACAAGAAAAGATCATGCGGCAACCATGAACCAGCTGTTCTCAGCCTACGCTCGTGGTAAAGAAGCTAAAGAACTTATGGTAATCCTGGGTGAAGCTGCCCTGACAGATATCGACCTTCTGTATGCTAAGTTTGCAGAAGAGTTCGAGAAGAAGTACGTGTCACAGGGATATCAGGCAGACCGCGATATACAGGAAACACTGGACATCGGATGGGAGCTGCTGCGCATACTTCCTAGATCCGAACTGAAGCGTATCAATGATAAACTTCTGGATGAATACTTTTAAATAATTTCCGCGGAAAATGTAATTAATAGGAGAATTCTATGGCAACACAGAACATAATTCCAACACGAATGGAATTAACTCGCCTTAAGAAGAAACTGAATACTGCCGTTAAGGGTCACCGCCTCCTTAAGGATAAGCGTGATGAACTTATGCGTGAATTCCTGGAGCTTGTCAAGGTTAACATGGAGCTTCGTGAGAAGGTGGAGAAGGGTATCGATAAAGCGAATAAGGATTTCGTCCTTGCTAAGGCAGGAATGTCCGAGCAGACCCTTCGTACAGCTCTTATGGCACCTAAGCAGGAGGTTTCGCTTGTTCAGGATAAGAAGAATGTTATGAGTGTTGATATTCCGGTCTTCGATTTTAAGACTAAGTCACCTGATGAGAATGATATCTACTCCTATGGTTTTGCTTTTACATCAGGGGATCTGGATGGTGCAGTTGATTCTCTTTCTGCAGTTTTTCCTGATATGCTTAAGCTTGCAGAGGTTGAGAAGTCCTGTCAGCTTATGGCTGCGGAGATAGAAAAGACAAGACGTCGTGTTAACGCCCTTGAACATGTTATTATTCCTGAAACACAGGAGAGTATTAAGTATATAACTATGAAGCTTGATGAGAATGAGCGTTCAACTCAGGTCCGCCTTATGAAGGTTAAGTCCATGATGCTTGAAGAGGCTCACCATTATAGCGAGAAACAGTAATTGAAAAAAGATATAATAAAAGCAATAGGGCTTGTATGGAATCCATACAAGCCCTATTGCATTCATGAATTAGGTTGACTTCGCGTAAGTCTTTTTTTTAGGCTGTTCTAAATTAGGATTATGAACAATTGCCTTACAAGTACATTTTATGATAAAATTTTAAAAATGTCAAATGATATTAGGTGTAAAAAAATCTTAAGTGTTACTGTTTTAAATA
>JAILMQ010000079.1 GCA_024692605.1 Eubacterium sp. | reverse complement strand
GGTTCAGGCTGATAACTCAGCATATGAGAACTCACTTAACAATATGTATTCATTAGAAGATATATATACCATTGCAACTAATGAGCTAGGTATGGTATATTCTCAGAATGGACAGATTGTTTATTATGAGCAAGAACAAGGAGACTATGTAAAACAGTATTCCGATGTTCCTGCAACTTCTGATTGAAATAAGCAGGATTAGCATATGGAAAAAAGAACTCGAAAAAAGAAAAGGAAAGTCTTTATAAAGAGGATGCGTTCGCATCTTCTTCTTTTGCTTTTATTGTTTACGATGTGTTTTGTGGGAATATTGGGCGTTATAGTGTATTATAACGTGGCGAAGGGAGATACATATTCTCAGAAGGTTCTTAGTCAGAACAATTATGAGAGCGTGTCAGTACCATTTAAACGTGGTGATATCTATGACTGCAACGGTTCTATTCTCGCAACAAGTATCAAGGTGTATAATCTTGTACTTGAGCCTAAGAATATTCTTTCTAACAAGAAGGTTGAAAAGGCTACACGTGATGCGGTAAACAAATATTTTGGTATAACAGATTCCGAGATGGATGAGTATCTTCAGGACAGCGAGTCCTGGTATAAGGTGGTCCGTAAGAAACTCACATATGACGAGGTTAAGGAATTTCAGGCATTTAAAAAGACCAGCAAGGGAAGCCTGGTTTCAGGCGTGAGACTTGAGGACGAATATGTCAGAGAGTATCCTAACGATGAACTTGCATGTCATATGCTTGGATTTGTAGTAAGTGGAAATGAAGGTATAGGTGGAATAGAGGGAAGTTATAATTCCTTCCTCAACGGTCAGAATGGTCGTACCTATGCTTATCTGGGACAGGATTATAATCTTCAGCGCAGTGTGGAAGCAGCAAAGGATGGGGACAGCCTTGTTACCACCATCGATACTGAAGCCCAGAGAATTGTACAGAAGAAATGTCAGGAGTTCGAGAGAGAACTTGAGGGAACAAAGAATATTTCTGTTCTGGTTATGGATCCTAAAAACTGTGAGATACTTGCTCTTTATAATTCTCATCAGTATGATCCTAACAATGCATATGATATGGCTCCGACTAAATATCAGTTCAAGGAAATGGCCGGAATGTCAGACGAGGCCTTTGAGGCGGCGGCAGAAGATATGTCTGATGAAGACAAGCTTACTGCATTAAACGAGCTTTGGAGAAACTTTGTTATAAGCGACTCCTTTGAGCCGGGTTCTACATTTAAACCTTTTACAATATCAGGTGCTATTGAAGACGGCGTGATTGATGGATCTGAAACATTCTACTGTGACGGTATCCAGCATGTGGCTGACTGGGATATTAAGTGTCACAATGTAAACGGTCACGGTATGCTGACAGTTTCACAGGCTCTTGAAAAATCCTGTAATGATGCCCTTATGCAGATTGCAGCCCTTGAGGGTTCCAGTACATTTGACAAATATCAGGTGCTCTTTGGATTTGGACAGAAGACCAACATAGATATATCAGGTGAATCAAGTGATGCGGATCTTTATTCCATGGTATATCATGAAGATACCCTTAATCCGGTTGAGCTTGCTACATCTTCCTTTGGACAGGGTGTTACGGTTACAATGATGCAGCTTGGAACAGCTTTTTGTTCTGTAATAAATGGTGGATATTATTATCAGCCTCACGTAGTTAAACAGGTGCTGGATTCTGATGGAAACCTTGTTCAGAATTATGACAAGATTCTGGTTAGAAGGACTATCTCCAATCAGACCTCTGATCAGATGAAACAGATTCTGAAAGAGGTTGTTGAGGAAGGTACCGGTAAAAAAGCTATCGTGGAAGGCTATGAGATCGGTGGTAAGACCGGTACGGCTGAGAAGCTTCCCAGAGGAAACGGAAAGTACATCCTTTCTTTCATAGGTTTTTCTCCGGTTGAAGATCCTCAGGTTGTTATATATTGTGTAGTTGATGAGCCGGGGGCTGATGACCAGGCCAGCTCAGCAGCAGGAACACTTCTTTTTAATAAGATTGCTGAAGAATTATTACCATATATGAATGTTTATAAAACCGGTGATGCAACACCTTCAGATGCCACAGCAGTAGACGAGATTGCTACTCCTGTATTTGAGGGAGATGCACCGGAAAACAGTGTTGCCGGACCAACACAGGAGTAAGGATAGGAGTTAGAGAGTATGCAAGGAAAGAAAGTAATTGTAGCCGGAGCTGGTAAAAGCGGTATCGCATCAGTAGGTCTTCTGATCCGTAATGGAGCAGATGTAATCCTTTATGATCAGAATGAAAATATTGATGTTGAGAAAATCTATGATGAATTCTCCGGTAAGAAATCATTTGAAATTCTTTTAGGAGACCTAACAGAAGAGGCGTTGAAGGGTGCGGATATATTTGTTATCAGTCCGGGAATCCCTACAGATGCAGATTTTGTCAATAAGGTAAGAGAGCATAACATCCCTATCTGGGGAGAGATAGAACTTGCATATTATTTTAACAAAGGAACCATAGCGGCAATTACCGGAACAAACGGTAAGACCACCACCACAACACTTGTGGGAGAGATTTTTAAGAATTATGATTCTTCATCTCTAGTGGTTGGTAATATCGGTCTTCCATTTACAAGGTTTGCAGATGCTACTGAAAAAGGTAATCTCATTGCTGCGGAGATCAGTTCCTTCCAGCTTGAGACAATCCATGAGTTCAGGCCTCATATATCAGCTATACTGAACCTGACTCCGGATCATCTGAACAGACATTATACCTTTGAAAATTATGTTGATGCCAAGTTCAGGATTACTGAAAATCAGACAGAAGAAGATTATTGCATACTGAATTACGATGATGAGGAAGTAGTTTCACGTGCAGATAAAGTCAAGAATGCAAAGATTGTTTACTTCAGTCATAAGGCTGAGCTTGATGAAGGAATCTTCGTAAGAGACGGAAAGATATATGCCAGAAGAGATGGTGTGGAGGATTATATCCTGGATGTTGACAGAGTACAGATCCTCGGTGATCACAATCTTGAAAATGTATTAGCTGCGGTAGGCATTACATATTATCTGGATATCCCAATAGATATAATAAGCCAGACAATTTATGAATTTAAGGGCGTTGAGCATAGAATTGAGTTCGTAAGAGAGGTCAGAGGCGTAAGATACTACAATGATTCCAAGGGCACAAATCCTGATGCTGCTATTAAGGCAATCAAGGCGATGAGAACCACAACTCTTCTTATTGGCGGAGGATATGATAAAGGCTCCACTTATGATGAATGGGTTGAGTGTTTCCCGGGAAAGGTAAGATATCTGGTACTTATTGGTGAAACAGCAGAAAAGATTTCCAAATGCTGCAAGGACCATGGATTTAATCAGATAGTGGTAGTTGAAAAACTTGAGGATGCTGTACAGTTTTGTGATACCCATGCAAAGCCGGGGGATAATGTTCTTTTATCACCTGCATGTGCCAGCTGGGATATGTTTAGAAGCTATGAGGAGAGAGGTAATCTCTTTAAATTATATGTTGAAGGTTTAGAGGATGACTAAAACAAAGAAGAAGGGTTTTATTGTAGAAGGAACATACTTTGATTATCCATCGCTGTTTTTGATATTCTTTCTGGTTCTGTTTGGTCTTGTTATGATCTATAGTTCCAGTTCCTTTGTTGCAAACAGAGATTTCGGAAACAGCACGCACTTTGTACTCAGACAGTTTGTTTTTGCTATGGCTGGGATAATTGTAATGTTTGCTTTTTCAAAAATCAGATATCAGGCCTATAAGAAATACACAACATTTTTTGTATTTGGTCAGATTGCTCTGCTTCTGTTGGTATACATTATCGGTGTATCAAAAAATGGTTCCTCCAGATGGATTTATTTAGGACCTATTGGATTTCAGCCATCTGAGATTGCTAAGCTTGTTATTATCTTATATATGGCTCATGTCTGTACTGCAAGGGCAGGAGATCTTAAGACTCTTCCGGGTACTATAAAGATGTTTATATGGCCGGGAGTTCTCATAATAATTATTGCGGTAGAGAATCTGAGTACCGCCATTATATGTGCAGCTATTGCAGGCTGTATATGGTTTGTTGCAACACCTAAGCTCAGATATTTGGTTTTATTTGTTATTCTGGCTGCAGTATTCGTTGCAGGAATGGTTATGCTTCAGGGCTATCGAAGCGACAGATTTGAAGCCTGGAAGAATCCTGAGACTTCAGAAAAAGGATACCAGACCATGCAGGGACTTTATGCCATAGCTTCCGGTGGTGTTTTCGGACGAGGACTGGGACAGAGTATTCAGAAACAGGGATTTATTCCTGAGGCTCAGAACGATATGATATTCTCTATCATATGCGAAGAATTGGGAGTTATTGGAGCGGCAGGACTTATTATAGTATTCCTTATGCTTATCTGGAGATTCAGATTCATAGCAGAGGGAGCACCGGATAGATTCGGTTCCTTTATTGTTGTGGGCGTTATAGCACACGTTGCCACACAGGTGCTTGTAAATATGTGCGTTGTTACAAATGTAATTCCTAATACAGGAGTTACTCTTCCTTTTATCAGTTATGGTGGTACGTCGCTGGTATTCCTGCTGATAGAAATGGGAGTGGTGCTTTCGGTGTCCAGACAGATCGAGCCTATAGGTATGAAAGAGGAGTATGATCAGCAGTGAAAGGTAAGATAATACTTTGCGTAGTATTAGTTATCATTCTTGGTGCTATTGGCTATGTGAGTACATTTGGCATAAAAAAAATAAAAGTAACCGGCTGCATAATGTCTTCTGAGGAAGAAGTGAGAAAGTCGATAGAGTCCTATGCTCTGATCAACAACACCCTTGTGTTATGCATTCAGAGTAAGATAAAGCCTATTGAAAAGATTCCCTTTGTTACCAAGGTGGATATTGACAAGGAAGGAAAGAATACCATCGTTGTGGAGGTTTATGAAAAGTCAGTTGCAGGCTGTATAGAGTATATGGAAAACTACGTATACTTTGACAGGGAAGGAATTGTACTGGAAACCTCAAAGGATAAGTTCGATGGCGTACCTTATATAAAAGGTCTTACGGTAAAGAGCTGGCAGCTGAATGAAGAACTGCCTATTGAGAATAAGAAAAAGTTCGATACCATACTTACCATCACACAGCTGATTGATAAGTATGAACTTCAGATACAGGGAATAGAGTTTACCATTGATGGCGAAGTGGTGCTTTGGCATGACAATATAGAGATTGAACTTGGAAATGGTGAAAACCTGCCTATTCAGATGATGAACCTGGGAAGTATCCTGGAAGGAATAGAAGGAAAAACCGGAGTTTTGTACATGAAAGAGTACAGTGCAGAGAATGCAACAGCCAGTTTCAAGATCCGGTAAAAGTGAGGTTAATTAAAATTTAATTAACATAATACAAGAAATTCTTGATTTTTCTGTAAAAGTTTTATACACTATACGGTAGGTGTATTGTTTTTTAAACAATATTAGTTATAAAAGCGTATTTAAATTAAGGAGGAAGGAACCTTGCTTGAAATAAAATCAAATGATGAAAAAAATCCTGCAAGAATACTTGTTATTGGTGTAGGTGGAGCAGGTAACAATGCTGTAAACAGAATGATTGATGAAAATGTTGAGGGTGTTGAGCTTATAGCAATTAATACTGATAAGCAGGCACTGTCTCTCAGCAGAGCTACAACAAAGATCCAGATAGGTGAGAAACTCACTAAGGGACTTGGAGCAGGAGCAAAGCCTGAGGTTGGAGCAAGTGCTGTTGAGGAGAACAGAGAGGAAATCAATGATATCATCAAAGATGCCGACATGGTATTCGTAACCTGTGGTATGGGTGGTGGTACCGGTACAGGTGCTGCTCCAATAGTAGCAGAGATTGCAAGAAACCTGGGTATTCTTACAGTTGGTGTTGTTACAAAGCCTTTCTCTTTTGAAGGTAGACCTCGTATGGCAAATGCCGTAAACGGAATTGCAAAGCTTCGTGAGAATGTTGATACACTTATTGTTATTCCTAATGATAAGCTGCTTCAGATCTGCGATAAGAGAACAAGTATTCCGGATGCTCTTAAGAAGGCTGATGAAGTTCTTCAGCAGGGTGTTCAGGGTGTTACAGATCTTATCAATAAGCCGGGTCTTATCAACCTCGACTTTGCAGATATCCAGACAGTTATGCGTGATAAGGGTATTGCTCATATCGGTATCGGTCATGGAAGTGGAGATAACAAAGCTGTTGATGCAATCAAGTCAGCTATGGAGTCACCGCTGCTTGAGACAACTGTTGATGGAGCAACAGATATCATCGTTAACTTCTCCGGAAATGTTGGTATTGTTGAAGCGTACGATGCTATCACATATCTTTCAGAAGTTGCCGGCGAAGAGGCAAATATTATCTTCGGTACAGTTGATAATGATGTTGTTGGTGAGGATGTTAGCATCACAATTATTGCTACAGGACTTGAGGATGCTGAGAAAGTATTATCTGCTTCAGCTCCTGCTGCTAAGAAGACAGCTCCTACAGCACCTACATTTGGCGATGCAATAAAGAGCCCTACACTTGGTAGTGGAAAGAAGGCTACACCGGTTCCACTTAACCTTGGTGGAGTTAAGACACCTGAAACAAAGGAGTCATCGGATGATGTTCTTAGTGGAATAGATACAGGAGCAAGCATTCCAAGATCAACTTCTAATCAGAATATCAAAATTCCTGATTTCCTTAGAAAAGGATAGAAATTAAAATATCACTAAGTGGACCGCCGGGAATAAGTTCCGGCGGTCTCTTTTAAAGAGGCGAATATGGTCAGTGTGATAATTCCATGTCACAATAATAACGGAACAATAAATCGGGCTGTTAAATCCGTATTGAATCAGAGCTATCAGGACGTTGAGATTCTTATAATCGATAACGGAAGTGATTCGATGCTGGAGCTAAAAAAAGAATTTGCCGATAATGAGCGAATAAAAGTTCTTAAGGTTGATAGCGCAATAGGCGTTGCCAGAGCCAGAAACATGGGGGTTCAGAATGCGACCGGAGAATATATAGCCTTTCTTGATGCGGATGATTATTGGGCAGAAGATAAACTAAAGATGCAGCTTAAGGTATTGAAAGAATACAGGCAGGATGGTGAGGAACCTGCAATCTGTTTTAGTGGCAGACAGTTTGTCAATAATAAGGGAAAGGTTCTTAAGCATTACATAGGCTGTAAGAAGATTGTCAGATATGAGGATCTTCTGAAATCGAATCATATAAACTGTTCATCTGTGATTATGAAAAGAGAAACAGCTTTGTTAAATGTATTTCCTAACGGTAATCTCCATGAGGATTATGCAGTATGGCTGAAGATATTAAAGAAGGGTGGCTATGCCTATGGAATAAACCAGCCGCTTCTTTACTATAGATATGAAAGAAAAAGCAGATCCGGAAATAAACTTAGATCTGCTGCTATGAATTACAGAGTATACAGATATATGGGATTTGGATTCAAAGAGAGTCTTAAATATATGTTGTCATACACTGTAAAAGGAATTAAAAAGTATATAGGATAAGGATAATTATATGAATCAAAAGGGAAGAGCTGAGCTTCTGCTCCAGGCTTTAAAAAATAGAATTCAGGATGCTCCGTCTGCGGCGTTACATTCGGACAAGGCAGTTCTGGATAGAGATGAACTGATCAAGATAATAGATAATATAAGTGAAGTTATAGAAAACGAGCTTGCAACCTATAGAGAAACAAATGATAAAAAAGCTCGTATCATTAACGAGGCTAAGGAAGAAGCAGAAGAAATTCTTTATCAGGCTGAAAAGGCTGCAAGCAGAATCCGTGTTACAAAAAGAAGACCGGATGAAAAACTTGCTTTTAAACCGTCAGATCTGTCAAAGGAAGAAAAAGAGTCTCTTAGAACAGCTTCAGATATCTATGCAGCTTCACTTATCTATACTGATGAAATGCTTACTGAGGTGGATCATCTTGTGGCAGATTCCTATGAGAAGATTGAGCAGGAATATGCCAGAATGAGAAGTACTCTCAGAAAGAAGATAGAGGACATAGCTGAAAATAAGACCGAGCTTATGAGTAATCTCAACAGCCTGAAGGCCAATGACAGATATTCTCAGATTCTTGAACTCAGTGATCTCCTTTCGCTTGAACTTTATAAGGAACGCGAAAAAGCTATGGCAAGAGAACGTGAAGAAAGAGCTCAGATGAAGCTGGATTTTGTTAACAATGAGGCTACAGAGGCAAGTACAGATAATGCCAGACCACCGATAAGTGCTGACAGAACTGCAAAAAAGATAGACCAGGATAAAGATGATGATATTGGTATTGCTATAATGGACAGGTCGGAAGAGGTAGTAAGTAAAGATGAATAAAATAGAATCATATGTAAGAGTTATAAATTATTATGAGACAGACCAGATGCATATTGTACATCATTCGAATTATGCAAGGTATCTGGAAGAAGCAAGACTTCATCTTATGGATCAGCTGGGACTTGCTTATGATAAGATGGAAGAGATGGGGATAATCATACCGGTACTGGAGCTGCATGATTATTATATTAAATCCATAACCTATGGAGATATCATAGAGATAGTTCCGGTTATATATAAGCTTACACCTGTAAGATTTTCACTGAAGTATAATATCTTCCGTTCCGGAACTGATGAACTGCTTCACAAGGCTGAAACAAGTCATGCATTCCTGGATAGTGAGTTTAAGCCTATGAATATGAAAAAGAAATATCCTGATCTATATAATCTTTTTGAAGAATATAAAGAGGAATATAAAGAGACCGCTGTTTAAAATCAGCGGTCTCTTGGTTTATATAGTCAGATTATTTCAAGGCTGT
>JAILMQ010000148.1 GCA_024692605.1 Eubacterium sp. | reverse complement strand
TCTTCAACGTCCTTATGTCCGTAATCATACATTTTTTCCACTATATACTGCTTTACACTCTTTGGTGCGTTTATTACGATGATCTTCATGAAGTTATCTACATATCCACACCACTTTGTATAGATTTCTTCCTTATCCGACTCGGTAGGTTCCTTTGTTGCACTGTTCTTGTTAAATCCAAGGTCCTCTTCAGACTTAAGGATTTCCTTCATTCCCATGGATTTAAATGTGATGCCATATGCAATTCTCTGAAGCTGCTCTGTTCTTACGAAAGCACAGTCATACATTTCTGTTATCAGATCAAGGATCGCATCATCAGCACTTTCAAAGTAATGGCACTTGAAGTACATATCCTCTTTACGGGTAAGGCCTTCAATATCCTGTGTATTATACCAGAAGAATTTGGCAGTCTTAATCTCATCAGCATGAGTCTCAAACTTATCTTCGAATACCTTGTCCTTCTTCTTAACCTTACGTTTCTTAACCTTTGGCTCAGGGTTTTCCTTCATGAATTCTTTCATTTCGGCAACACCGCTGATACCGGCCTTGTCATTCTTTGTATCAACTTCACCTACAGTATTTACTGTATTTATATGAACTTCATTTACAGGATTAACTGTAATCTTTTCACTTCTTGCTGCCTTAACAGCTTCAGCGACTATTGCTTCCTCAGTAGCATCCAGAGTATCTCCACCCGGCTTTGAAGCTTCGCTTCCAAGAACTGATTCCGGAGTAGGATTAGGAATAACCGGCTCTGCCTTTTCTTCATCAAGTGAAGGCTTATCAACAAATGCACTATCAAAGGATGCATTGTAATCCGGTGATTCTGCTCTCTGCTTTGCAGCCTCATTTAATTCTTCAAGGGATTCCTCAGACTCCTTGCGAACCTTTTTAAGTTCTTCCTCTATTTTTACTGAATCAAGCTTACCAGTAGGCTCATTTTCATCTACTTCGTCATTATATTCATCTTCTGAATCAGGTGAATTCTTATCATGCACTGCCTTGGCAATCTCCTCTACTCTTGCCTTGGCACTCTGCTTAGCCTCATCTTCCTCAGCCTTCTTCATTTCGGCCTTTGCCTTATCGAGTCTTTCAGCTTCAACCTTTGCCTTGGTCTTTTCAACGGACTCAACCGCTTCCTTTATCTTTTTGGAAGTTTCATCCTCTTCCTCGTCGTCTTCATCCTCATCATCATCGTCATCGTAAAATGCAACGCCCTTTTTCAGCTTATCAATCTCATCCTCAAGCTCTTCATCCTCATCTTCACCGCTAGATTTAAGAACCTTTATTGTAATAACGATAAGCACAAGAAGAAATATCAGCAAAACCACAGCAAACACAAGAAGCATCAGGGTTTCTGATTCCATATTCTTAAGTGATTCTATAAAATCTTTCATTCCTTTTCCCTTTCGTAAATTAAGACTCTGTCAAATGTTTTATTTCTTTATAAACAGGAAGTCCATTTTCCCATTTTACATTCGTTTCGCCCTGAATGAGAGGTTTTAAATAATCGATCAATTCAGAGGTCACGTCATTTCCGGCTTCATTTATCCACTCCCGTGGAATCTTTTTCTCCTGATTTGCAACCTTTGTAAGGTCTGCCATACCAATCTCGCAGCTGTAGTCTGCACCAGGCTTTCTGATTATAGATGACATATAACCGGTATTGCCCTGAGCGGCAAATTCAACTGCCTTTTCCCCCAGCTCAGCAGCTTCTCTAAGATCCGTAAGAGAAGATATATGAGCCGCACATCTCTGAGGAAGACTCAGCTCGATGGAACGACATTTGATACCAAGCTCAGCTTTAACAAGACTTTCAAGAACCTTTCCGGTTCCGGAAAGCTGTGCATGACCAAACTTATCTTCTGCTTTAGAAGAAGCGCTTAAGTAGTTTCCATCAGCATCATGTATTCCTTCGGAAATAGCAACCAGGATATTATTGGTTTTCTTAAGTATCTCCTTAATACTTCCAATAAACTCGTCTTTATCAAATGCAACCTCAGGAAGATAGATAAGCTGTGGCAATGAGCTGTAGCTGTTTCTTGCCAGAGCAGCTGATGCAGTAAGCCAGCCCGCATCTCTTCCCATTATCTCAACTATCGTAACTGTATCTGCCTGATAAACTGAAGTATCATGTGCAATCTCCAGCATAGTCGTTGCAATAAACTTAGCCGCCGAACCAAATCCCGGCGTATGATCTGTATCCATCAGATCATTATCAACTGTTTTAGGAACGCCGCCGAAACGTATGGTGCTTCCGATCTGCTTTCCATATTCAGCCAGCTTCATGATGGTATCCATGGAATCATTTCCACCTATGTAGAAAAATGCTCCCACGTCATATTTATCAAAAATATTAAAAAGCTTTTTATAGGTTTCCGGATCATCATTAAAATGTGGAAGCTTATATCTACAGGATCCAAGATAACTGGATGGTGTAGAAAAAATCATATTCTCTTCCGGACTGTTTTCAGTATATACATCTGTCAGATCCAGGAAATTCTCTTCAAAAACCCCTTCAATTCCATGAACCGAACCGTAAACCTTATCATATTCACTGCATTTTCTTGCTCCTGCAAGAACCCCTACCAGGGATGCATTTATAGCTACTGTCGGTCCACCCGACTGTGCAACAATTACATTACTCATATTATCCTACCCCCACAGATATAATATTATTCGCCTTCACCTTCTTTAGTTGGAACCGGTATACTACCCTGACTTGCACATCCTGTTTCAGCTGTCAGCTGTGCACTTATATTCTGAACCTGTGTTGTTGGAGTATATCCTGTTGTACCAAACATAAACTCCTGCATAGTAATTACATTTTCATTCAAATCTACCGGAGCAATACATGATCCCTTAGATGGTGTTGAATAAAAATCATACTTAATTGGGAATCCTGTAGTCTCAGTAAGCTCATAGGACATAATTCCCTTAACAAGATCCAGTGCCTGTTTCTCTGTAATAGATGTTCCGATATATGGGAAAACCTCATCTATTACACTGTTGAGTGTTGCAAGATCTGACTGCTTAGCCTTTGAAAGCATTGCCTGAATAACTTCACGCTGACGCTCAGTTCTTGTAATATCACCCTTGTCCGTACTTCTGATACGGGCATAAGCTGTAGCCTGTGCACCATTCAGAGTTACATCACCGGTTTCATAAACTCCGTCAGAGTTTATTCCATTTACCTGAATCTGTTCTGCAAGAACACCATTCAGGGTTTCAAGCTCATTTTCCTCTACGTGAACAACAACGCCGCCAAGAGCATCGATTACTCTTGTAAGGCCTTCCCAGTTCACTGTGATATATTCGGAAATGTTCAGATCAAGATTCTTATTAAGTGTCTGAACCGCAAGTTCCGGTCCACCGTAGGCATAAGCCGCATTTACCTTTGTTGTTACAGTACTTCCATCAGTCTTTGTTACCTCAAGAAGTGTATCTCTGTAAACAGATAAAAGCTTTATGGCCTTAGTATCATTATTAATGCTGGCAACGATGATGGCATCACTTCTGCTTCCTTTTCCGAGATTATTATCTCTTGCATCGATACCAAAAAGCGCGATGTTGGTATAACCCTTCATATCATCGTTTGCGCCTTCATTTATGTCCAGCTCTTCTTTCTTCATATCCTTGACATGATCAAACTTCTGATACTTGTCATGAACAAAATTTCTGAAGATTCCATATCCCAGAAGGACTACGACAATCAGCTCAATTACCAGGGCAATACCCCACTTACCATTGGAGCCGATTCCCTTTTTCTTTTTCCTTGTATGTCTTTCTTCAATCTTGTCCTCAATGTTGTCATCGTATTCATCATAATCGTCAAAATCGAATTTACTCATATCAATCCTCACTACTATATTTTTTTACACAAACCACAGAAAATCATAGCACAAAAACGCTTAAAAGTCTACATGAAACTCCAAACCCGGCCTTGTATAATTACACAAAAAAATTCACATTTTTTAGTTAACATAAATTATAGAAAACTGTTGCATTTTTTACTATTACGTACTATAATAGGTTTATCTTATATAAGACTATTATTAAATATCTGGGATGACCGACAATTCCTGTATATTTTGAACCTACATTTTTCTGAAGGGATTTCTATATCTCGTGCATTATGATATGCCTCCTTGAGTGGACATCAGAGGGTACGATGCGAAGACCCACCTGGCCATGGGCTAGGAGTCAGAACACAGGAACCGGCATCTTGGATGTTTAATACTTAAAGGTATTGGCTTAACGTTGGGGCGCTAAGCCTTTTCTTGTGTTTAGTGCTAATTTTATTAAAGGGATAGTATATGAAGAACCGTATCAAGGATATAATTTCATTCTGGCAGGGAACAGCCGATGAGCATATGGCAGCATTTGCTGCTCAGTCGGCCTTCTTTATTTTTCTCTCATTTTTCCCTATCGTCAACATTCTGGTATCCTTGCCTAAGCTGTTTCCTATCTCGGAACAGGATGTTCTCAGTATCATTTATTACGTATTTCCGTCCAGCTTTGAGAATTACGTTGCCAACCTGGTTGATGAAATGTACAAAAACTCCTCAAACTCCATAACCATCATTTCCATCATTATCGCAATATGGTCTGCAGCAAAGGGTCTTACCGCTGTAAGATATGGACTGAATGAGGTGTATCGTTCCAGAGAAAGCAGAAATTATCTGATCATCCGAAGTATCAGTGCCATCTATACAATTCTTTTTGTTGTACTGGTGCTGTTCCTTATTCCGCTGAATATGTTCGGTACTCAGATTGCATTATATATACTTAACAAGTTCCCGAACCTTACAAATGTTACTCTTCTTGTATACAGTGTAAGGACATCTGCTACATTTATCCTGTTATTCTTCATGTTCATGCTGATGTACACCATCGTTCCAAGCAAGAAACTGAAATTCAGAAAGCAGCTTCCGGGAGCACTGCTTGCAGCCTTCCTGTGGGTCTGTGTAACGAAATTATTCTCTATCTACGTAGACTACTACGCATCCAAACAGTACATGTACGGATCTCTTACCACAGTAATCCTGCTTATGTTCTGGATGTATTTCGTAATATACTTTATCTTCATCGGTGCACAGCTCAACGAATACCTGCATGTATGTCGAAAGAGAAATGCGGAATATGAGCTTAAAAGATATCAGGATGCTAAAGGCGAAGTCTGGGATGACGATGAGATTGAATACCAACGTCTGTCCGGTTCTTCCAGGGATTTCGATGGAATAGACAAGGATTCTGATGATATAGATGATGTTGATAAAATGCTCAGCGATCTTGAGCAGGATATAAATGATTTTAAATCAAGAAGAAAAAATGACCGACGCACAGTGAAGCGAAATAAAAAGGTTGTTAAATTTGATAAAAAGCAAGCGAGGTAACAAAATGTCAAAAATCAGAACAAGATTCGCACCAAGTCCAACAGGAAGGATGCATGTAGGTAATCTCAGAACCGCTCTTTATGCTTACTTAATAGCAAAGCATGAAGGTGGTGACTTTATTCTTAGAATAGAGGATACGGATCAGAACCGTGAGATGGAAGGTGCCGTAGATATAATCTACAATACCCTTACAAAAACCGGTCTTCTGTGGGACGAAGGTCCTGACAAGGACGGCGGTGTTGGTCCTTACATCCAGTCAGAAAGAATGGCTCAGGGACTTTATCTTGAATATGCAAAGAAGCTTATTGAAAAGGGTGAGGCTTACTACTGCTTCTGCGATGAAGAGAGACTGGCTTCCCTTAATCAGGAGATAGAAATCGACGGAGTAAAGAAACAGGTTTTCCATTATGATAAGCATTGTTTACACCTTTCCAAGGAAGAGATTGAGGAAAAGCTCGCCGCAGGAGTTCCTTACGTAATCCGTCAGAACAATCCTACAACAGGAGAGACCAAGTTCGAGGATGAACTTTACGGAACCATCTCCGTTCCTAACGAAGAACTGGACGATATGATACTTATCAAATCCGATGGTTTCCCTACATACAACTTTGCAAATGTAGTGGATGATCATCTCATGGGCATAACACATGTAGTCCGCGGTAATGAATACCTTTCATCCGCTCCTAAATACAACAGACTTTACGAGGCCTTTGGCTGGGAAGTTCCTGTTTATATTCACTGCCCGCTTATTACAGATGAATCACATACCAAGCTTTCAAAGAGAAGCGGTCATTCATCCTTCGAAGACCTGATCGAGCAGGGCTTCCTTACAGAAACAGTAGTAAATTTCGTATCACTTCTTGGCTGGAGTCCGGAAGGAAATGAAGAAATCTTCTCACTGGAAGAGCTTGTAAAAATGTTCGACTATCATAATATCTCCAAATCCCCTGCTGTTCTGGATATGACAAAGCTTAAATGGATGAACGGAGAATACATAAAGAAAATGGATCCGGATGCCTTCTTCGAAAAGGCAGAGCCAATCCTGAAGGAAGTTATTTCAAGACCTCTTGATCTTAAACATATCGCAGGTATGGTCCAGTCCAGAATTGAAGTATTTACAGATATTCCTGATCAGGTAGACTTCTTTGAAGCTGTTCCTGAATATGACGTTGAGATGTATACACACAAGAAAATGAAAACTAATCCCGAGAATTCACTTCAGCTTCTCAAGGAAGTAAAACCGGTACTTGAAGCCGCTGATGCCTTCGATAACGACAGCCTCTTCGAGCTTCTGAAGGCCTTCGGCGCAGAGCATGAATACAAAACCGGCTTCATCATGTGGCCACTTAGAACCGCCATGTCAGGTAAGCCTGCAACACCGGGCGGAGCCACAGAACTCATGTCAATCCTTGGCAAAGAAGAATCCCTTGCCAGAATCGACGCTGCAATCGCTAAACTTTCTTAACCAAAAACAACCCATTGGGGTCAGACCCCTTTGGGTTGTTTTTATAATATGTCGATTATCTTTCCGACGGCGTTGAATGATTCATGCACCTTCGGAATCTCTTTTTCAACATCATGTTTCTTTGTGAGAACTTCTTCATAGGTCGGTGATTCTGTGGTATAAAAAACATATACCTTGCCACTATGAAAGCTTATCTTAAGAACCTTCCCCAGCTGGAGAGAGACCAGTTCTCTCAGCTTATATATCATATTCTCCGTTAGTAGCTCATTTGCCTCATTTTCATCGAAAGCATAAACTCTGAACATCTTATTAATATTTATATCCGCCGGAGTTATTGTATGTACCCTGGAATTGTGAAACTCTATTATGGGGGCCGTCGCCGTTGTGAAAATTACAGGATTTACATTTTTCGTAGGAATGTCCAGTTCAAAAATCCTGCCCTTCACATGGAAATTATTACTTTTACAATCCTCGGTCATATCTGAATTGGCAAATGTAACTCCCTTATATACTCCTTTCAGCTCATTACAGGAAGAATACTGAAACTCAGGCCCATCAGAAAACAAAAGGGTACTCACAATCTCCCTTTCCGTCAGACTTCCGGTTCTGGAAAATGAACCCTTTTCAAAATAATCCTCCGCCACAGGCTTTACTATATACTTTCTGTAGTCAAGCTTCATGTTATTCAGATCAACCTGCATCTTAATTCGTCTTGAAAGGAAAATCGCCAGGGCTATAAATGAAATCGCTGCTACAATAACACCGTAGGAGAGCATCCAGCCGGTATGGTTCATATATATCGAATAAAAAGCCAAAAAAACAAAGAAGAATAAAGCGGCATTGATACTGTTAATAGTACTCTTAATCTTCTTGATACCGATATTCTTCTCCAGCTTTTTAATAAATTTTTTCTTTTCCATCTAATACTCTCCGGACCTTTTACTTTGCCTTTTCATTATACATCAAAACACATTATCGAACAACGAAAAAAACCAACCCAAAGGGGTCTGACCCCAATGGGTTGATTTTTGAGCAAAAATCTAGAAAATAGAAATGTATTCTTTCTGGTCCTCAGGCTTTTCAACCTTCTTAGGAATTGTAAGTGTCAGGATACCATTTGTATATTCAGCTTTGATATCCTCTTTACTGATCTGCTTTCCGACATAGAAGCTTCTTTCTGTCTTTCCGTAGAAACGCTCTTTGCAGAGATACTTCGGAGCCTTCTCTTCCTCAACAACCTCAGCTTCTTTGTTTTCGCCATCGGCTTGTGCAGTTCCGGCATCTTCAGCATTTTCAGCTTTTTCTTTGGTTTCCATATGCTCAGCACTTACTACAAGATAACCCTTGCTCAGCTCAGCTTTAATCTCTTCCTTTGCAAATCCCGGAAGCTCCATCTCAAGAACATATCTGTCATCAAATTCCTTGATATCTGTGGTACATCTCTTCTTTGGAAGCACTCCGTTTCTTACTCTCTTGCCCATATCAAATGGGAAGTTAAGAACTTCATCAAATAAATCATTACTAAATTCATCATTAAATATACTTGGATAATACATACATCATTCCTCCTTTTCGGATATATTTTCGATGATCATCATCTGATCATCTTGTTGATTATGTTATATCACTTTTATTAGCACTCGTCAAGTGTGAGTGCTAATAAAAAATGTGAACTTTTTGTGAAGTGCCTCACAGTCAATTAAAATCATAAAAACTAATGCCATGGGGGCTGTCCCCATGGCATCGTTTTAGGTTAATTATTTGATTTTCATGGTTTTCTTGTAACCGGTCTTTGCTTTAAACAGTTTCTTGTAAGCCTTGCGTTTCTTCTTTGGTGTCTTGATTACGGCTTTCTTGTTGATTCCCTTTATTGCATTCTTGCCAACCGACTTCAGAACGCCGGACTTTATTGTAACTGTCTTCAGGCTCTTGCAGCCGTAGAATGCGCTGGCGCCAATCTTTCTAACGTTCTTACCGATCACAACCTTCTTCAGCTTCTTCTTATTCTTAAAGGCTTTTGGAGCTATTTCAGTAACCTTGAAGCTCTTTCCCTTAACCTTGATGGTTGCCGGAACTGTGAAGGATTTAGGATTCTTAGCAACCGGTGCCATGAATCTGACTGTATTACCAGAAAGTACCTTGTACTTGGCCTTGCCATACTTCACAACTGTTCCAACCTTAACCGCACTGTCATCCTCTGAAGGATTTACAGGATCCGGTTTAACCTCCGGCACGTGAGCATTGATATCTGTTACCTTAAAGCCCATATAAAAGTCCGGATCAAAATCGTAATAGGTCTGCTCGTATGCCAGTATGAATCCTTCACCTTCAACTTTTATAGTCTTTCCGGCAAATGTATTCACCTCATTTACATTCTCAGAATTGCCTGTGTAAACACCCACAAGCTGTCCGTCCAATGTATAGATGTAAATCTGTGCAAGGTCTACCGGAAGATTTCCATCCTTATCAAAGCTGACCTCTACATAATCAGCTCCCGGCTTCTTGTAGGTCCAATAACCTCTTATACTTCCTTCGGAAACATCAGCTGCGATATCGTCAGCTGTAATATCTTCGGGATTCTTTCCGCCGTTCAGATCAGTTTCAAAATATTCCTTGTCAAATGTATTGAAATACTCTTCAGGTACAATAGGCTCTCTATCAGTTACATTTACATTAAATGTCTTTAATAATTGATACTCTTTCTCACCTTGATCATTTTGAATATTGGCCTTAACTTCTACTTTGAAGGAACCCTTATTAATCGGGTTAATATAAAGCACCTCTCCATCTTCATCATAACCGGTATATACTTCAAGATCGCCATCTTCTACAACCGCTTCAATCTCTTCAGGAGAATTCCATGGATTCTTTACGCACAGTATTGAAAAATCCTGTGTTTCCAAAGGAATGTCTACTGTATTCACATCGTCGACATACTCATCGCCCCTTATTCCATCCGGAGTTCTGCTATAGAATTTCACTCCCTTAAGAGGTTTGTCACCGACATATACCTTACCACCAAACTTAACGTCTTCCCCTCTTGGTCTCGGAATAAATACGCTGTATCCAGTCTCACCATTTTTAAGTGCTGTTACAACACCCTGTCCATCAACTTCAGCAATGACACTATCATCGATGCTATAATACATAATATCGATTGCATCCTCCGGCTCTCTGATTATTGATATCTTCTTTCTATTTGAATTATAGGTTTCAAAATCAAGATACAAATCATCTGCACTTTGAATGTAATTGGTCTTTTTACCTTCCTGAATTCGCTTTATTCTGAATCCATATTGGCCTTCGTCTTCATCATCATAACCACTATCCCAGTCATCCTCTGATTCTTCTCTTTCCTTGGTTACAAAATGAACTTTAACCGTATCACCATAAACCGTAATTGGATTATATGAAAGCGCACCAGTAATATCATATTGGCCGCCATATACTACATCGTCCTTATCTTGTGTAATTACAACCCTGCCGGAATCATAGTCATAGCCATAATAATTACCATTCTTATCTTGAATTGTAATATTGTCGCCATAATATACAGCTGTTCTGGAGTCAAAGTAAAGATTCATACACTCTGTGCCTTCTGCCGCATTATAAGTATATATCTCATCCATTCCACTCACATAAGGATGTACACTCTGCATATTATTAACATCAGTTTTATCCGGTTCTACAACCTCTACAGTAGTTTCTGCTTCTTTTGTATCGTAATAGAATTCGCCGCCTTCATCTTCACGGGCTATGGAAACTGTAGCCTTGACCTTTGTATCGCCACATGAAACTCCGACGATATTACCATCTAAATCAACAGTTGCAACCTTTGGATCAACCGACTCATAAGTAATAGTACAGTCATTCCATGCATTACTGTTGAACTCAGGTTTTACTGCGCTGCTTCTATCTATTTGCATCGGATCATCTTTAAACTCAAAGGTTTCAGGAAATTCCTCCGAAGCTATAACATTTACCTTTATTCCGAGAGACTGTCCTGTAACACGTCCGTCAACTGCATCCTTTTTATACTGAGTATCTCCTTCGAAATCATCTTTAGTATATACCCATACATATGTTGTTCCGACCTTATTGGCTGTTATAATAACTTCATTAGTTTCCATATCATAGTCAGTATTAACTATATTATCGTCATCTCCATATACTCTCAGGAAACCATCATAAGCATCCTCCGGATCAAGATAAAGCTGAAGTTTTGTTTCATCTCCACTTGTGATATCAACCTCCATATCACCTTCATCCATAGAAATAGTTTCTATTTCCATGCTTTCAGAAACATCGGTCACTTCAAAGCTTCCGTTATGCGCACCATCGCTGCAGAGAACCATAAATACATATTTACGTGGTACCCTTACCTTCTGGCCATCTGCCATACCACTCAGACATTCAGCCATGAAAAGATCTTCGCCCCCTTCATCATAATAAGTGCTCTGATCTCTAATAAATCCTAGTATTTCTTTGGCAGTTGTATTCTTGTCATCCGTCCCTACAACATAGAGATAATCAGCGTCCGTCTCAATATCGTAGTTAAATGTAAGATAAATTGCAGCATACTCAGGAGCCGTGTATCTGTATATCTTTGTTACATCATCATCATATGGATCAGCCTTGATTTTTGAAAAGTCAGTTTTACAATCCACCACGTCATAATATGCATGAACATAAAACTCTTCAGAATCCCCCTGAAGATAGTCCTGATCATCTATGGTAGCAGTTACCCTGTAGATTCCCTCATCATAGAATACCAGACCGTTTACATCATCATATTCGTAGAATTCCTCATCTCCCGGCTCTTCACCATCAACTTTTTCAACGTCGAAAGAAACACTATCTTTGTAAGCCTGAGGAGAAACAGTATATTCAGGTATTATATGACTACCGACACCAAGCTCTATCGGATTATCCTCCGTCGCATAGTCCTCCTCTTTATCAATGGAAATGGTATCAATATCGGAAGGTGTTACAACCTTAACCGTAGCAACTTCACTTATATTCATGACACCATTTATCTTCAATTTTAATACAAGCTTTGTTTCACCAACCTTTTTACCATATATATTTCCAAGGTCGTCCACAAAAGCTATAGATTCATCCTTAACGCTGAAGTGAGCATTTTTACTCTTAGAAACATTTATAAATGCTTCACTATCCTTTGATTTTCCAATACCTGCTTCAGCCTTTACACTTTTACCTACTTCTACTTCATAAAGCTTTTTGTCTGTTTTAGGTATATTATAGCCTTCAGAAGGTATTTCTCCTTCCTCTACAGTAGTAAATACCTTGACTCTTACATTTGCACTTCCTCCGGATGAAATATCCTCCCAGTCAGCAGCAGCTATATTTCCTGATTCTTCCACATCCTTCTTAGAAAGAAATGATTCACCGGCATTTGAAACCGAATCACAATCCATATAGCCATAACTCATGTCTGCATCTACTAAAATATCTGCAGGAGCTCCATCTACAGTCTGGGTGACAACAACTGAAAATGTATCAGCCTCAGTGTCATCATCCCCTGCACTGACACTAAACTTTTTGTCACCAAGGTTAACCTTAGTATATCCCAAAGCTTCAACATATCCTTCGTGAGTTACCATTAATTCACCGCTTGAAGGATTATCAGGATCAGGATTTTTATATATCCTTACGCTATAATCCGTATCATCTGATAATGTAAAAAATGAAACAGCATTTATAATCTCATTTCTCTGAGCGGTGAAGATATTTGCCTGAGTTTTATATCCTTCCCTGGATATAGACGCTGCAGTACCATCATACTGGTAAATATTATCGTAACTATCTTTACTATCAAAATCATAGAAAGAAATAGCATCCAGAGTAGGCTCATAATATGACATCCAGAAATATCCGTCCATTCCCCAGGTATCACCCCAGGAATTTTTAACAAGCCATGCACCCTTTCCCTCTGGTTCATACTTGAAATTATTAACTGAATAATCATCATCCCATCCAACAATCGCAACTGCGTGTCCGCCACCTGACATCGGATTTGATTCTTCAGATGAACAATATGAATTAGTGTGAAAATCATAAGAGTCGGTATAACTTACATAAGCAACCTGGCCTGCACCATTCTCCATGATTTTATACTTTATATCATCTCTTACACTTTCATCTGTTATATCATAAAACTCTGCACCGGAAAGAGTATAGATGTCATTTACATAGCAATAACTATCCGGAAGAGTTGCAAGTCCGCTTGTATGCAGATTATCTATAAGATCAGTGAATTTCGCATCCTTCTCAGACGAACATCCTATCCCCTTTGCCGCAGCAATCATTGCAGGAAATTCATTACCACCGATTGCATAATAAGCCTTGGTACCGGGTTTTTCATAAGAAGTTGTCTTATCTCCCTTAGTAAGACCCAGTCTGTCTACAGGCTGATTATACATGAAATACGCCAGGTCATATTCTGAGAAATCCGGTGCATCAGTAAGATCATAATCTTTACTGTAAACACTATCCTGAGCTGCCTCCATAAAAGAAAATGCCCAACATGTTCCTGTAATATCCTGATCCTTTACCGAAGAAACAAATTTATTATTCTTCAAAGTATATTTTGAAGGAATATATGTACCCTTTTTAGTTCCTGAATCCTTTCTCTTCTTGAAATATTTCTTATCAATATTAACTCTTGGATCCACTTTGGGAAGAGTCTTTTGATATTTCTTTGTCAGCTCATAGCTTTCTCTTTCCTTATCAGTCAGCTCAGACAGTTCCTTTTCTGTCATGGCACTTGAGGAAACAGGATTAGAAAATGCAAGAACTGCCGCAAGTGTCAGAAGACCCAGTCCCTTGTAAATGATATCTTTTCTCATTTATTTCTCCTTCTTTTTGATAATAAATTCATTTAAAAATTGAACCATTGAGTTTTATCCCAATGGTCCATAATACTTAAAGTACAGGATTTGCCTCTTGAACTTTATTAAAGTGAATTGTAACCGAATATGTATTATCATATGCATCTGTAAAGGTAAGATTCAGATAATATCTATCTTTCTTACTGATATTTCCCAGCTTAAATGTTTTAAAACCATTGTCATAAGTTCTGGATTTTGATAATCCTGTTGACTCGTAATCGAAATCTGCATATGTCAGTTTCCAGCCCTTTCGAGTTTTAACAGTGAGCTTAGAATTAGTGGCATCAAAAGAATCCATATCACAATAATGATTAACCCAGTCAAGTTTTGAATTAATATTTTTACCCTCATTCAACCCGGTAATTATAATACTGGTAGATGGTGAAGCAAATTTTTTAACTGTAACCTTGGTCTTATAGGTTTTATTTCCAATCTTATAAGAAACTGTAGCAGTTCCCACACCCTTAACATATAAAGTTATGGTTGAATAACCAGAACTATATGTATTGGAATATGCACTCTTTACTACCTTAACAGTTTTAGTTTTATCAAAAGATTTAGAGATGGATTTGAGAGTTACAACAGCCGGATTGCTGGTTGTAACATTCTTAACCTTCTGCTTTTTTGTAAGACCGGAAATATAAATATATGCGTAATTTTCTGTTGTCTTTTCATTGTAATAAGCAACAGTCTTTTTTTCATATTTAATCTTTGATGCAGCTTCTACATTTCCTGCAGGAAGAACACTTACTATAAGGAAAACCGCAAGAATAAGAGCAATTATCTGTTTTGTATATCTTTTGATCATACTATCTTTATTCATGTTCTTTCCTCCCTTCTAGTAGATTCCACTTATCTTATATTCGTTTGATATATTGTATCCAACAACCTCACTAACGCCCGCTGCATTAGTAAAACGAAGATTTATGCTATAGGAATTTGATTTCAAAAGCTTTCCTATATTCATTGTATTATATATTACATCCTTCTGAAGAGTTTCATCAAAATGCTTTCCTGGTTGATTTATACTTTCTCCGGTATTGCTATTGAAAAACTGTATATTTTCAAGTGTCCAACCCTTTTTGGGAACTACAGTAATTTTTGAATTAGCACACTTCGCCCCTTTAAAGTTTACATAATTCTTTTTCTTTGTCTTTCCTGCGATATTCTTTCCCTTATTTACTCCGGTAATAGTTACGCTGGATACCGGATTAACATACTTCTTAACAGTGACCTTTCTCTTATAGGTCTTTCCTCCGGATTTACAGGTAACAACCGTTGTTCCGGCTTTCTTTAGCTTAAGTCTTACATAACATCCGTAGTGTTTATTGGATTCCTTATTAAAACTATCCTCATAAAGATATTCAGAATTATCAACAGCAATAATTCTTGCAACCTTTTTATTACTGCTTTTTACACCTGATTTTTTTGCATTTGCAGCAGAAAGATTGCTAAATCCTATACCGCTTTCCTGATTCTTCTGATACATTACAATTGTTTCCGGTTCAAGTGAAATTGCAGCTGCTTCTGCAGGAACAGTCGGAAGTATTCCAAGCAAAAGAGCAACACTAAACACAAGAGCCAGCACTTTCTTACTTATTCTTTTCATTTATATCCCCTCCTTATTTATTCTTCATCATCAAAGGTATCATTCAGATATGGATCTATCATTTCATAATATTCATCAGCAGTCTTGGTCCAGTCCGCATATTCAGCCTGATCCCTTCTATCCGGAATATCATAACGGTCCTTTATGTACTGACCTAATACCTTGGTGAATTTAAGACTTCCCTTTACATTTACATGTGTCTCATCCTGAATATCTGTAGTCAGATCCAGACCCAGTGTATCGTAGGTTGCCTGATCGTTATAATCCACCAGATCAAATCCATATTCATGAATTATATCAGCCATGTAATTATATCTCGCCTTACGACCTGAACCTACACCACTCCACATAGGTGAATATACAAAGAGAACTTCGCAGTCAAGAGTCTTGCAATATTCAAGATAATCCCTCAGTGCATTCTCGCAGATAGGATCAAGAGGCTTTGACTCTTCCTGAACGTCCACAAACTCATTTCCCTGTTCACGGGTTTCCAGCCACTCCTGCTGATAGCAGGAATTAAGATAAGACTCCTTCAGCTGTCTGAAATCCCCTTCATTCAGATCATTCCATCTGTCATGGAACTGAATAAAAGGAATATAAAACTTCGCTCTCTCTGCGCCTTTTATTCCAAGATAATTACAGTAGTCATTTATCATGCTGTATCTGTTTTTATCATGTTTCATAGAAGCAAGGATCAGGAATATCTGATCATTAGCTCCTTCTGTAAGCTTTGCAAACATTCCGGCTTCCACCACAAGAAGCTTAGGCTTCTGGGTTTCCATCATCTCCTTTGTAACACCTCTTGTTGTTACAAAAGGCATGTTGGAGGTTGACCATGTGGCTGAAGCAATTCCCAGCTCCTTCCACGCATATGCATCCTGCCAGAATCTGTAAACATGGCTGTTTCCCACAACCACTACATCCGCTGAGTTTTCAGGTCTCTCATAATAACCATTGATCATCATCTCAGCATGTTCCACAAATTCATTTGACGGATAAAAGAATCTGCAAATGAATGCAAACATTACGAAAAGAATCATCCCAAAAACAAACAGTCTTAATATGTCTTTAAACACCTTTTTCATATAACTCCATTCTTACTTACGCTTTACTCCGAACCTTTTTTAGGTGGAATAGTAATCACCTTTCTGATTATAAAATCAAAAGGCGGAAGACATGTAATTGCAGTAATTACCAAACTCAAAACAACACATTTTAAAACAATATAATCCTGAGTCATCCAGTTTGCAAATGGCTTAATGAGGCCATTCAAAAGAAGGAAAACAGGAAAATGGAAGGCATAAACACTAAGGGTTTTTCTTCCTGCCCATGTAATAAATGGTATCTTTATCTTAGGAACCATGGAAAAAACCGCCACAATAAGAAGTGCACTCAGTAAATAACTGAGAATTCTCCATAGGAAGCCCAGCTCATAATTATGAAAGGCTCCTCTATAGGTTCCCCTTACTCTGATAAAATTCATGTATTTGTGTAATGTTTTTATATTTATGAATACTAGTACAGCCGAAACTATGATTACTACCGCCCCGGCTATTTTCACTGCTATCTTATTAAGGAAAGCATCAATCTTTTCAACATCTGTCAGATATCCCAGATAAAAGAAAGGAAAATAAACTATAGTTTTTTGAAGTGCCAGGAAATTCAGCAGTTTTGTATATCCTACTATCAGTCCAAGAGCAAAGGAAACCGCCAGGATATAAGCCGGATGTACCTTGTCGATAAGCATGGACACAAGGAAAAACCAAAAAAGTGCAAG
>JAILMQ010000014.1 GCA_024692605.1 Eubacterium sp. | reverse complement strand
TAATACA
Source organism: Eubacterium sp. (assembly GCA_024692605.1). GTDB lineage: Bacteria > Bacillota > Clostridia > Lachnospirales > Lachnospiraceae > Eubacterium_Q. Next base: position 20,886 of record JAILMQ010000014.1, on the reverse strand, counting down.
GTAAAAGCCAGCATTGATGCAATCACTATCAGAAGCATTACTATGCTGTCCAGACCTTCAACTGCCTCATTCGCTTTTTTCAGAATCTTCTCAGTGGTATTAACACTTACAAAGCTGTCTATATCATAGAGTTTCTTCGACAGAATACTGCCCTTTACTCCGGTTTTTGCAACAACTGCATTTGAATAATAATCTTTATTAAATATTTTTTTATTCAGAGTCTTGGTCATGTAGATATAATTCGAGACGTAATTCTCAGCCACGCCTTCAACCTTGACCTTATATTCCTCACCATCTAAATCCTTGATGGTCATTTCATCTCCTGCATTTACCTTCATAACATCAGCAATTCTCGGAGTAATTATAACACCATCATCAGATAGTTTAAGCTCTTCCCCCATAGGAATTTCATCAGCCCCGGAACTTTTACTTTTTACATCCCTTGGATCAGCCTGTCGCAGGGTAAAATACTTTTCAAATCTCTCCCTATAAGGTTCTTCCGAAGTATCTACAGATATTAAAAATACATCCAGACTATAATTATCCTGATTTTCCACCTTCATGGAATCCTGACGGATCATCAGAGGCTCTTCCAAAAGCCTTCCCAGCTCATCCCTGCTGATTTCATCCTCCTTAAGCGGAATACTTTCAAAGCTTCTGGCCTCTTTTCCCAGAACCGTCATAACATCATAATGAAGGATATCGTCAAACTGTTTATCCCCCACAGTACTTATACAGTCCCTTATGGCAAAGCCTATCAGCATGAGAAATGTACAGCCACCCACTCCGATAATTGTCATAAGAACTCTTCTCTTATATCTGGAAATGTTTCTAATGGTTACCTTCCAGGAAAAACTAAGATGATTCCATATGAACCCGACTTTTTCAAGCAGGATGGATCTTGCCTTTTTCGGTGGTACCGGCCTGAGAAGATAAGCCGGCTTAGATCTAAGCTCCTTCATACAGCTTATTACAGTAACCAGAGTCATTACCACAAAGCTTACTATAATGGAACCGGCAAACAGAGTAACATCAAAGCTGAAACTGATATCCGGAAGTGCAAGCGGGAAGCAGGCATATACGAATCCCGGCAGTGTCAGAACTCCTATGAAATAGCCACCAACCACTCCAACTATTGTAGCTATCAGAACATAAACCATATATCCAAATATTATTCCGGCATTGGAAATTCCCAGTGAGGAAAATGTGCCCATTTCGCCACGTTCCTCAGCGATCATTCTGGACATGGTATTCATAGTCATAAGGAAAACTATTACTATAAAGAAAATCGGTATAACATCTGCTATGGTTTCTACTTCCTTATACTGATCAACCAGTGCCTTATAAGCAGCCACCACATCATTTCTTGTCTGAACATACCATTTACATTCAGGAATTTTAATTCTGTTTACCGCCTCTTCCTTTGCCTCTTTTATCGCTTTATCCACTGCATCAGGAAGCTGCTCTTCAACCGCCTTCTGTATTTTTGCCTCTGATATGGGATTCATAAGTTCATTTGCTTTTTCACCCATGGAGACAATAAGCTGCTGTAAGGTTTTTCCGAATTTGGCAGCCTGTTCTTCCAATTCTCTTTTCTTTTTTTCCCTTTGTTTTTCTGCTTCTTCTCTTATTCTTTTTTCTAATTCCTCACGAACTTCTTTTTTTATTTCAGTCTTATTTTCTTCTATCTCCTGATAGGCAGTATTTTTTGCCTCTTCAAAAAGGTCTTCTTCTCTTTCCTTCTCCCGGTCCTTCTGAACTGACTTTATTTCCTTTTGCAGCTTATCAAGCTTTTTCTCATAGGATTCGGAATATGGAATATCCGAATCTGTTTTCTTCATAGTGACATACATTTCTGTATATACATCCAGATCAAAGACCTCCGGTCTCACAAGTATAAAGGATTTCAGTTCACCATTCCCTATATCAGCATTTCCAAGATCCTTTCCCAGATAAAGGGGCGTGGAAATAGTTCCTGTAACCTTATAACCCCGTACCTTCAGATATTTATCCTTCGGTTCCTTAACTCTGATATAATCACCAACTTTATAGTGCTTATAATCAGCAAGACATTCATTATCCTTTTGTGGAGCACGTCCCGCCCGGAGCTGATATTTGTTTATCAGTTTGTCGATTGATAATATTCTGATAACATCGTCTTCACTATAAACAAAGCCCGAATATCCACCGGTAACGTATTCAACATCCTCCAGCTTTTCCAGGGCTTTAATATCATTCTCATTAAATCCAAGAGTACTTACAACCTGCAGATCCATCATGTTAGTCCTGACCACATACCTGTTCTGGACATCACGAATAGCAGGTGTCGATTGTCTGATACCTGCATAAAAACCTACTCCCAGCATGATTATAAGTACAAGTGAGATAAATCTTCCGAGCGACCTATTAATTTTTTTTAAGACATTTTTGATTACCATTCTATATCATCTACAGAAAGTGGACTTTCATTTTCTCTTATATAATCCACTTTACCATTTTTTATTCTTATTACTTTATCGCATAACTTTGCAATATCCGAGTTGTGAGTGACGATTATTGTTGTAACCTTTCTTGACTTACAGGTATCATTCAGAAGCTTAAGTATCATCTTACCCATGTCTGAATCCAGAGCTCCGGTAGGTTCATCACAAAGCAGGATTTTAGGATTTTTTGCAATAGCTCTTGCTATGGCAACCCTCTGCTGTTCTCCACCGGACAGCTGACTTGGAAAGCTTCTGATTCTGTCCTTAAGTCCAACCTCATCCATTATCTCCAGGGGATCCAGGGCATCCTTGCATAACTGACAGGCAAGTTCTACATTTTCAATAGCAGTAAGATTGGCTACAAGATTATAAAACTGAAATACAAAACCGATATCGTTTCTTCTATACCTGATAAGCTCACGATTTCTCATCCTGGAAATCTTTTTCTTATCCACGATTATGGTTCCTGCCGTGGGGGAATCCATGCCTCCAAGCATATTGAGGATAGTAGTTTTTCCTGCACCACTCTGGCCCAGGATAGCAACCATCTCACCTTTATCAATGGAAAAGGAGCAGCCCTTTACAGCCTTGACCTTAACTTCGCTTCTATATTCTTTTTCTACATCTTTAAATTCTATGTATGCCATAAAACTTACCCTTTATAAACTATATTTCCGGCACAGATTGTGTAATGTACCTTTCCCGGAAGTTCCCAGCCTGTAAATGGACTGTTATCTGCTTTTGATGCATATTCTCCTGCAGTCCAGGTTTCATTCTCACCAAATATAACCAGATCTGCCACCTCTTCCTCCTGAAGAGAACCCGGTAGCAGACCATAGAGCTCTGATGGATTTTTTGACATAAGCTCCATAAGCTTAAGCAGGGAGATATGTCCCGGCTGCACCAGGGATCTGATTCCCAGTGCAAGGGAGGTTTCCAGTCCTATTATTCCGCTTGGTGCCTTATCCAGAGCCTGTGCTTTTTCCTCAGAAGAATGTGGTGCATGGTCAGTTACAATAATATCTATTGTTCCATCCTTTATTCCTTCAATAATTGCCAATCTATCTTCCTCTGTTCTAAGAGGAGGATTCATCCTGGCATTGGTACCGTATTCAAGAACCGCCTCCTCAGTTAATGTAAAATGATGAGGAGTGGCCTCAGCATGAATATCAGCTCCCAGCTTCTTTGCAGCTCTTACATATTCCACACTATTTTTAGAACTAATATGCTGAATACATAGACATGCTCCTGTATGAAGAGCAAGAGCACTGTCTCTTGCAACCATTATATCCTCTGCTGTTCTGCCGGCCCCACCATAATTCAGGGTTTCGGAAACCTTTCCCATATTTACCCCAGGCTGTTTTATAAACAGCGGATCTTCTTCGTGAAGACTAACAGGAAGTCCCAGCTCCTTTGCCTTTTCCAATGCCTCAAGCAGTACGGCCTCATCCATTATAGGAAGACCATCATCTGTAAAACCGGCCGCACCGGCTTTTTCCAGAGCATCCATATCCACAAGTTCCTTACCTGCCATACCTTTTGTGACAGTTGCTGTCTGAAGAACATGTATACCGGTCTTTTCACCCTTTTCCTGAATGTATTTTAGTGTATCTATATTATCTACAACCGGCTTGGTATTTGCCATGCATACAACAGTTGTAAAACCACCTCTGGCAGCTGCAGCCGCTCCGGTTTCTATATCTTCCTTATAGGTGAATCCCGGATCTCTGAAATGTACATGTGTATCAACAAGTCCCGGTGCCACAACCAGACCTGTGGCATCTATGATCTGTATATCCTCATCAAGAACATCATACTTTGCTTTTATCACTTCAATATCCAGATCAGATCCCGCTCCCGCTATCATATTATTAACAACGGCCACATCACCGGGTCCGTCATATCCTGTAACAGGATCCACTATCCTGCCTGATTTAATGTATATCATCTTTTTTGAATTCATATAATTATCTCCTGTTTGTTGCAAGCAAGAATGCTTTTGACTTTTGACACTTATGTCATTCTATCATTATAATCCGGATTATGCTACTACAAAGAAAAAACACTATTCATATTTGTTATAAATACGAATAGTGTTTAATTCTTCAGGTTTGATATTTATTCTTTTTAGTAATTTTCTTCGCTTACTTCAAAGAAGCTCTGAGGATGTGCACATGCTGGGCAAACATCAGGAGCCTTTGTTCCAACTACGATATGTCCGCAGTTACGGCACTCCCAAACCTTAACCTCACTCTTCTCAAATACCTGCTTTGTCTCAACGTTGTTGAGAAGTGCACGATATCTTTCTTCATGATGCTTCTCGATGGCAGCAACAAGACGGAACTTCTCAGCCAGCTCAGGGAATCCCTCTGCCTCAGCTGTCTTTGCAAATCCATCATACATATCTGTCCACTCATAATTCTCGCCATCTGCTGCAGCACCAAGGTTTGCAGCGGTGTCACCAAGACCACCCAGCTCCTTGAACCACATTTTAGCATGCTCTTTCTCATTATCTGCTGTCTTAAGGAAAAGTGCAGCAATCTGCTCATAACCTTCCTTCTTAGCAACTGAAGCAAAATATGTATATTTATTTCTTGCCTGTGACTCACCGGCAAATGCAGTCTGAAGATTCTTCTCTGTCTCTGTTCCGGCATACTTATTTCCTGAAGCAGGAGCAGCTTCTTCTACAACCTCAAGGCTCTCGATACCTACGCCACAAACAGGGCATACAGGTGTCTCACCCTCGGCAACTTCGAAAATCTCCCCGCATATCTTACATCTGTACTTCATTAATGTAACCTCCTTATATTATAAATTGTTGAAGGCATCAAATTATGTCTTTGACACCATTTCTATTAGTATAATCCACTCCCCCTGTACTTAGTCAACACTAATCATATTTAATATTTGACCAGGCATGATTTTGTCATTATGAACCCTTGCAAAATCCAAGATAAATGTTAAACTTGAAATATCATATTTATTCGGGAAATTAAAAAATGCTTACTAATTATAAACGCGGACTTTTGGCAGGTATTCCCATCGCTTTGGGATATCTGTCTGTTTCCTTTACATTTGGAATAATTGCAATTTCATACGGACTTACCTGGTGGGAAGCCACACTTATATCTATGACAACCGTAACCTCCGCCGGACAGTTTTCCGGAATCCAGACTATGATGGTTCCCGGACTCTGGTGGGATATACTTATATCTCAGGTAACCATCAATCTCAGATATTCCTTTATGTCTATCGCCCTTTCGCAAAAACTCTCTGAAAGGTTTAAGGGCTTATGGCGCTGGTTACTTGCTTTTTCCGTAACAGATGAAATATTTGCCGTGGCAATATCTGAAAAAGAAATAAGCCGAAGCTTCTGGCTGGGTCTTTCAACTCTTCCCTATGTGGGCTGGTCCCTTGGAACACTTCTTGGTGCTTTACTTGGAAATGTACTCCCTGCCCGGATAATGAGTGCATTAGGCCTCGCCCTTTACGGAATGTTCGTTGCCATAGTGGTTCCTGTGATGAAAACCGAAAAGCCGGTTATCTGGGTAGTTGTTCTTGCAATAATAATATCCTGCTGCTTCACATACCTGCCCTGGTTAAAAACCATATCACCGGGACTATCCATAAGTATATGTGCAGTATTTTGTGCAGGAGTCATGGCTTTCTTAAAGCCTGTGGAAGATGAAGAAAAGGATGAACCTCTTCAGGAAGGAGGTTTGTCATGACATATAGTACATTTTTTATATACCTGGCAATCATAGCCATTTCAACTTATCTTGTGAGAGCAATACCTTTCGCTCTTATAAATAAAAAAATAGAGAATAAGTTTATCAGATCATTTCTTCATTACATACCTTATGCAGTATTAACCGCAATGACAATACCTGCCATTTTCACAGCAACCACCAGCGTAATTGCTGCAGCACTTGGTTTTGCAGTGGCTGTTATTCTTGCTCTATACAATAAAAGTCTTACTACTGTTGCGCTTCTTTCATGCCTGACAGTTTATATCGTAGAAATGATCATAAAATTACTTTAAGGAATAAACGCAGATGAACAAACTACTTGTATTACTATTTTTATTTTCCTCCGGAAGTGTAACCGGATGGGTTCTGGAGCTGTTTTTCAGAAGATACCTGGATCCCGTAGAGAGCAAAAAGAAAAAATGGGTTAATCCCGGATTTTTTGTTGGACCTTATATTCCCATTTACGGATTCGGTCTGATCATTCTTTATCTTCTGGGGCATATTTCCATACCGTTTCTGGGAACTGTGCATCCCCTTCTGGAGAAGCTGGTCATATTTATAATCATGGCTACGGGAATGACTCTCCTGGAGTTTATTACCGGAATGATCTTCATAAATCATATGCACCTTCAGCTATGGGATTATTCCAGCTATTGGGGAAATATAAAAGGAGTAATATGTCCGCTTTTTTCACTGATATGGTACTGCCTGGCAGCATTTTATTATCTGGTTCTGCACCCCCGTGTATTAGGTGCACTGGACTGGCTGTCCAAAAATCTGGCATTTTCCTTCTTCATCGGATTCTTCTATGGAATCTTCTTCCTGGATATAGTCTATTCCTTCCAGTTAATGGTAAAAATGAAAAAACTTGCAGACGAATACCAGATTGTAGTCAAATACAACGCATATAAAAATAAGCTGGTTGAAATAAGAACAGAAGCTAAGGAGAGAAGCTATTTCTTCTTCTCCTCAAGACTGAGTTCAATATCACCAAAAGAAGTTTTTGAGAAGTATCGAGAGAACTTCTCCGTAAAACAGATCGTTATGAAACCTATTCATAAGATGGCGGATAAAGTACGCAAATAATAATGTAGGAGGTACTATATGGAGATAAAGAAATTACTTTCTGAGATGACCCTGGAGGAAAAGGCCTCATTGGTTTCCGGAAATGATATGTGGACTACTAAGACCTTAGAGCGTCTTAACATCCCGGGCATTTTCATGTGCGACGGTCCTCATGGCCTGAGAAAGCTGGAGAATGATACTGAACACGTAGGTATGTATGACTCTATAGATGCAGTCTGCTTCCCTACTGCATGTGCAACTGCCTCCTCTTTTGACAGAAAGCTTATGAATGATCTTGGTGTTACCCTGGGTAAGGAATGTCAGGCTGTTGATGTTTCAACAATTCTTGGTCCTGCCATTAATATTAAGCGTTCCCCTCTCTGTGGACGTAATTTCGAGTATATATCGGAGGACCCTTACCTTACAGGTGAGCTTGCCACTTCATATATAAACGGAGTTCAGTCTCAGAATGTAGGAACTTCACTAAAACATTTTGCAGCCAACTCCCAGGAAACTGAGAGAATGTATGCTGACAGTATCATTGATGAAAGAACTCTCAGAGAGATATATCTGTCAGCCTTTGAGAATGCCGTAAAGAACTCAAAGCCATGGACGATAATGGCTTCTTATAACAGGATCAACGGTGAATACTCTTCAGAGAATGACTGGCTTCTTAATAAACTGCTCCGTGATGAATGGGGCTTCGATGGCGTTGTTATGTCGGACTGGGGAGCTGTTTCAAAAAGACCTAAGGGAATTGCCTCAGGTCTGGATCTTGAGATGCCGGGCTGCAGGGGACTAAATGATAAGCTTATCATTGAAGCCGTAAATAATGGAGAGCTTCCAATGGAGAAGCTGGACACAGCTGTTGAAAATATACTGAAATGGATTGAAAAGTTCATAGAGCATAGACACAAGGAAACCTTTGACAGAGATAAGGATCATATTGCTGCTGTTCGTGCAGAGGAAGAATGTATCGTTCTTCTGAAAAATGAAAATAATACTCTTCCACTTTCATCTTCTGAGAAGATAGCCCTTATTGGAGGATTTGCAGCAAATCCAAGATACCAGGGTGGCGGAAGCAGCCATATCAACGCACATAACGTTGTTTCAGCTGTTTCTGTTAAGGATAATTATTCTGATAAGATTACTTACTCCCAGGGATTTTCACACGAAGAGGATGTGACAGATGAAGCTCTCTTTGAGGAAGCCTGTAAAGCAGCTTCCGAGGCAGACAAGATTGTTGTATTTGCCGGTCTTCCGGATGTATTTGAATCTGAGGGATATGACAGAAAACATATGGGGCTGCCTGATTCACAGAATAAACTGATAGAAAAGCTCCTCGGATTATGTAAACCAGTCATCGTTGTACTTCACAATGGTTCACCTGTTGAAATGCCTTGGGCAGATAAGGTAAATGCTATTGTTGAAGCATACCTTGGCGGTGAAGGAGTGGGTGAAGCTGCAATGAATATTCTTTACGGAAATGTAAATCCTTCCGGAAAGCTTGCAGAAACCTTCCCACTAAAACTTGAACATAATCCAAGCTACCTGAACTTCCCTGTTGCAAATCACAAGGTTTTCTACGGTGAAGGTGTATTCGTAGGATACAGATATTATGACACAAAGAAGATGGATGTACTTTTCCCATTTGGTTACGGTCTTTCATATACCACATTTGAATATTCAAATCTAAATGTAAGTTCTACAATGGACATAAATGAAACTACTACTGTTACTGTTGATATAACCAACACCGGAAGTATTGCCGGAAAGGAAATTGTTCAGCTTTATATCTCTGATAATACAGATTCAACCAACCGTCCTGTACATGAACTTAAAGGCTTTGAAAAGGTAAGCCTTGAGCCGGGAGAAACTAAGACTGTTTCCTTTATTCTTGATAAGAGAAGCTTTGCCTGGTATAGCACCCGGTTAAAGGACTGGTTTGCTGCCAATGGATCATATACCATTGAAATCGGAAAGTCTTCCAGAGATATTCAGCTCACTGCTGAAATCAAAATAACCGGAAGCATTCAGATACCTCCGGTTATTGATCAGGATGTTCAGTTAGGTGAACTGCTGGCCTATGATAAGACCCGCGAATACACCGAAAAAGCTTTCGAGCATTCAGCTACCCAGTTCTCAGATGGTGACTCTGATGACGATGCTCCCGAAATGACCCGTGCCATGCTGGAGTATATGCCAATAAGGACACTGAGATCATTTGCCGGTCTTTCTAATGAAAGTATATCTGAAATACTTTCTGAGCTTAGAAAACTGGTGTAGAAATCTTCTTTATATTTGAATAATTTCCATAAATAGTTTTACCATTTATTTTAATATAGGAGCGGACCTTGTAATAATAGGTTCGCTTTTCTTTTATCTTGGAATCAATATAGGAAACTGTCTTATTATTTTTTATAATCTTAATACATTTGTACTTTCCTGTTTTACTTGTGGCTCTGTAAACACGATAGCCTGTAACATACTTCTGTTTTGTCCATCTTATCTTAACTGTCTGATTAGGAGCATTTACAGTTATCTTCTTCATAGCTACCTTTGCAGGCACCATAATACCAACAGCATCACAGGCATCTGCATCTGTTAATTCATCACCACTGGAAGCAATTATCTTGTAGTAATACTTTATTCCTCGTTTTAGATTTTCATTAGTATAGGAATTAGTTGTAACAGTTGCAATTCTGCTATAGGATCCATTTATTGTTCTACTTCTTAATACGTAATACTGGGTTGCGTATTTAACAGCTGTCCATTTAAGAACATAATCAGTATATAGATTTCCCTTTACTGATGCAGCATTTGTAACAGTAAGATTCTTCGCTGTTACAAGATTAACTGTTATCTCACAGGAAGCTGTATGACCATTATGTGTACTTGCTATGATCTTACATACTCCGGGTTTCTTTGTCTTTACCAGACCACCTGCTGTTACTGTTGCAACAGTTGTATCGGTTGAAAACCATTTTACAGTTTTATCTGTTGTATCGGCAGGACTGATAGTTGCAGATAGCTGCAGAGTGCCGGCTCTCATTATTGTAGCCTTTTCATTATTAAGTTCTATTGAAGCTGCCTGCTGACGTACATCCACAGAACATAAAATCGATTTTCCGGAATCTGTTTCTGCCCTTACATATCCAACTCCAGGGCCTACTGCAGTTATTTTTCCGGTTACACTATCCACTGTAACAATATTTTTATTCAAAGTTCTGTAAGTAACACCACCTGTATAATTATCATTGAACAGATCATTTGTTTCAGAAGCTGTTACCTTAGCCTTGAAGGAACTTTTGGCATTGGTATTAAGCAGAATATAGTTCTTATCACTTTCCATTCTTATATCTGCAACACTCTGAAGTTTATAAGCATTGGCTTCGGAAATACCAACACTGTCTATATCTGTATCATAATAACTGTTTCCCAGAAAGCTTTCATCAAATATAGTCTGGAAGATAGTTCCTGCTGCAAGATAACTTCCTGCAAATGTAGGATGCTTACCATCATCCTTATAAAGATTGATTTCCGGATAAACCTTCTCTGTCATAAGGAAATTCTGTCCAACCGGGGCAACCAGGGCACCGAACTCGTTACCTATCTTATAATATACATCGGAAAGTGCTTCCGCCATCTCCTCACAGGTATAGGAATAGGTCTTATTATCCATTGTATAGGAATAACCATCCTTGAGTCCCCAGGTCATATAGAATACAGGCTGTGCACCATTCTCATTTATTAAATCAGTCAATGTTGCAGCAGCACCATGAGAGGTTGTGTCATATCTGGAAATAAGTTCTGCTGTCTGTGCCTGAACTACCACGTAGTCCCACTTTCTTTCAGCAAGACGAGCTCTGAGCTGTTTTCCATAAACATTTGAAGCAAAAGCAAACTGGTGAAGATAATAACTATCCTTAGCCACCTGGCTTACATTTACATTCTTTCCCTGTGCTTTAGCAATCTGACCAAATATATTGATCATGTCATTTCTCAGTGTCAGACTGTTTCCAACAAAGAGAATATTATATTCTTTTGGATCATCAGTTACTATATCCACATCAGGAGTATCTTCTGAATCCGCAAGTACTGTACTAACTTTCGATGTGCTTGAAAACAACAATATAAGTGTCAAACAAACTAGTAATGATAAAACTTTCTTCATATTTTGTCTCTCCTCATCGTTTATATAGAACCACATTAATAGGTTCTTTTACCTTTTAATACTAACTCATATTCATCCCTTGGCATAGGCTTGTCAAAGAGGAAACCTTGTGCCATTACACAATCGGCGCCTTTAAGGAAATCCGCCTCTTCAGATGTCTCAACTCCTTCTGCAATAACCTTCATGTCTAATTCTCTGATCATTTTGATTACATTTCTAAGAACGATCATATCACTTTCAGAAGACATTTCAGGTGTATCAAGTCCTCTTACAAAGGACTGGTCGATCTTAATTACATTTACCTTAAGATCCTTAAGAAGGCCAAGGGAAGAATAACCGGTTCCAAAATCATCTATGGAAACCTTAATATTGTTATACTTCATGTTTTTAATGAACTCCTTCAGTCTGTCCATATCCTCATAGCAGGCAGACTCAGTAAGTTCTATCTCTATATACTTTGGATCAATTCCATATCGCTCGATAATGGCTATGATTCTCTTCTCAAAATCACTGTTTCTCAAATGATATTTAGAAAAATTAACAGATACCGTAACCGGATCTATTCCATCAGTTATCCACTGTCTGATATCACTGCAGACATTTTCAAAGATATAGAAATCAAGATTGCAGATGCTTCCATCATGCTCCAATGCAGGAATAAATGAGATTGGAGGAATTACCTCGCCCTCCCTGATCCATCTTGCAAGAGCCTCGCATCCACACAGCTTATTATCCTCAAGTGTAACCTTAGGCTGATAATAAACTACAAACTCTCTGTTAGCCAGGGCCTGTGCAAACATAAAGGATGTCTTCTTATGACTTATATCATCTTTTTGCATTTCCTCGTTAAACCAGACGATATCACCATTACCCTCTTTTCTTGAAGCAGCCAGTGCAGTATTTCCGTTTGTAATGGCATCGCCGAATTCTATCTCATCGTCAATATCATAGATACCAACTCTGAAGAATATCTCAAGGCTTTCTCTTTTACCGGACATCTCTGTGGTAAGAACAAGTGGACTGATGAATTTGATAAATTCCTTTACCCTTTCATCTCTCAGCAAGGCAAGAAAATTGTCACCTCCAAGACGTGTAATTCTTTCGTCCGGCATAATGAAACCATAGAGTTTATCAACAAATCCCATAAGGACTTTGTCACCCTGTGCAACACCCATGCTCTTGTTGATATACTTAAAGTTCTTTATATTCATAAAAGCTATAGTATATCGACCCAGACTATTTTCTGACTTCAGCTTTCCGGCATATTTCAGAAGACCTGTAATATTAGTAGCACCTGTCTGGCTGTCTGTTACTGCAGCTCTCTTCAGGATACTTGTAGATCTTGCCTTCTCAAAAAGATTAAAGAAGTTACCACAAACAAACTGAAGATCGTCCTTTTCTTCTTCAGTCCATACATATCCCTTTTCAGGATATGCATTCATAGTAATAGACACACCACCACCGGTTTGGAATTCCATTGAGTACAGATCCGGATCATAGCCATCAAAAGCCTGAAACAAAAGCTCTCTTCCACGATATCCAACTCTGTCAATTACATTTGGATATGCATCAACTATTGCCTCAAGTCTGCCGATATGAAGATCCCCTGCAATAAGTTGTATGGATTTTCTCGTATAGTCAATGATATCTACCAGTGTAAAGTTACTGTTATCAATCCCCCGAATAAACTTTTTATAATTTTCACTACAAACTCTGTTTCCCATAATAGTAGCCACCTATACATTAAAATCTGTCTGTTTTTTTAATACTTTAAAAGTAACAACAGCACCTTTTATTATAACTTATCTAACCATCTCACGCAAGCTTACTGAACGTCTGTTTTAGCATCCTTAGAGTAAAGAATTTTAAGCAAAATAGGTGTAAGCACAGAACTCACTACAATAAGGAGGATTACAGATGTAAAATATTTACTTTCCAGCATTCCTGCCTCAAGTCCCTTTTTAGAAACAATAAGTGCAACCTCTCCACGGGTCATCATTCCAACTCCCACCTTAAGTGCATCTCTTCCCTTGTAACCACATAACATGGAGGCGATACCACATCCAAAAATCTTTGATAAAAGACCAACCAAAACAAATCCGATTGAGAAAACTAATATAGTAAGATCAAGTTCTCTCATGTTGGTCTGAAGACCTATACTGGCAAAGAAGATAGGTCCAAAAATCATGTAGGAGTTTACATCCATCTTTCTGTCTATATAAGCGGAATCATCCAGTGAACTCAGGATTATACCAGCCACGTATGCACCTGTAATATCTGCTATTCCAAAATATTTGTCAGCTATATAAGAAAGAGCCAGTGCAAGAGCCAGTCCTATTATAGGAATTCTCTGGGTATGAGGATATTTTGTATCCAGCCATTTAAGTATTTTAAAGATAATAAATCCCACAACAAAAGCCAGAATAAAGAATGCAATGGTTCTGAGAATTACGTCACTCACTACATTTGACGGATCCTTAAAGCTTGTAACTATTGTCAGAACAAGGATACCAATAACATCATCTATAATTGCGGCACTAAGAATTGTTGTTCCAAGCTCATCCTTAATCTTCCCAAGTTCCTTTAATGCCTGAACTGTAATACTTACTGAAGTTGCAGTTAGTATTGTTCCAATAAATATGGCATGGAAAAACTTATCAGTACCGGGTTTTGAAAAGCCATAAAAACACATATAAAGAATTGTACCTAACAGCATGGGAATAAATACTCCGGCACAGGCTATAAGAGTAGCCTTTGCTCCTGTCTTTTTCAGCTGAGGTATGCTTGTCTCAAGACCTGCACTGAACATAAGAAGTACAACACCTATCTCTGCCATTCCGGATATAAAATCAGATGTATTCGATGAACCTATTATGTTAAAAAGACTGGGGCCCAGAAGCAGACCTGCCACGATCTCACCCACAACCTGGGGAGCCTTAAGCCTTCTTGCAAGCAGCCCAAAAACCTTTGCAGAAATAATAATTATCGCAATATCTTTTAATATACTTAACTTGTCCATCATCTTATCCTTCTAACTATTTTATTTGATAAACTTTTTTAATATAGACAGCAATTCTATCACATTAGATTTTAATCATCAAGTATGTTATACTTTCCCATGAACCTTACATAAAATGTAAGGTAATTTCAAATCCAGGAAAAGTTGTGATAATAAAATGTCTAAGAAATTTATACCAGTTCTTACTGTAGTTTTTATAGCATTAAATATAATTGTTTTTTTTATACAGATTTCCCGCGGAGATACAACGGATGTAAATGTAGCCCTTAATCTGGGAGCCGCTTACACCCCTTATATTCTCGAAAACGGCGAATGGTACAGGATATTCAATTCCATGTTTATTCATTTTGGAATCGAGCATCTTGGTGGTAACATGATTGCTCTTATTGCCATAGGCCAATACGTGGAATGGTATTTCGGAAAGGTGAAATTCGTCATCATCTATATTCTTTCCGGTCTTGTCGGAAATCTTCTTTCCCTGGGCGTGGAACTTATCACTCATAATTATTCCGTATCAGCAGGTGCATCAGGCGCCATAAGCGGACTTTTTGGTGCAATGATCATTCTTGCTATTGACCCTGAAACAAAACACATCTTTTCCCTGCCAAGAGCCATAGTTGCTCTTGTATTACTTATTGTTCCGGGACTTGGAAACTCAGGAATAGATGTTATGGCTCATATAGGCGGAATAATAGGCGGTTTTGCAACCGCCTACATCTTCTACCGTTTTCGGAAGAAACATCCTTCTTCAAACCACCCGTCTGACTTTTCATCAGACTATTCTTCTATTGATAGAACAGAATAATCTTTATCTTCAACTGCTTTAGTAAGTACACTATTATCCACGTCAGCCAGGAGTGTTACTATGGCAGTTCCTTTTTCATGACTTACTTCAGCGCTCTCAACATTCTCCAAAGCCTCAAGAGCCTTTTTGACAGTTGCCTCGCAATGAGGACACATCATACCTTCAATGTTTACAATTTTTTTCATCTTATCATCTTTCTCCTTACTATTTTCTTTTATGCTTATTTCTTTTATTGTTATTTCTTTTCTGTTATGAGTTTTTTTATCATGTGATGCATCGTATGGTTTTACCAGATTCAGTCTAAGGGCATTACTTACCACAAAGAAACTGGAAAGACTCATAGCCGCAGCTCCCAGCATAGGATTCATGGAAAGTCCGAACAGCTTATAAAAGGCACCGGCCGCAACAGGTATAAGAAGTACATTATATATAAGTGCCCAGAAAAGATTTTCTTTTATATTCTTATAGGTCTTCCTGCTTATCCGAATAGCTGCAGGCACATCCAGAAGACTGCTCTTCATCAGAACTATATCAGCAGCATCAATTGCCACATCCGTTCCGGCTCCTATGGCGATTCCAAGATCTGCAGTTGTAAGAGCAGGTGCATCATTTATACCATCACCAACCATTGTAACCTTCCCATATTTCTGAAGGCTTTTAATAACAGATTGTTTTCCGCTTGGAAGCACATCTGCTATAACTTTATCCACACCTGACTGTTCACCGATTTTCGAGGCTGTCCGCTTATTATCTCCCGTAAGCATTACTACGTAAAGACCCATGTTTTTCATTTCGCTTATAGCTTTTACACTGTCTTCTTTTATGGAATCTGCAACAGCTATAATTCCCAGAAGTTTATTTTCCTTTGCAAAATAAAGAGGTGTCTTTCCGGAGTTTGATAATTCTTCGGAAGCCTTTTGGGTTTCAGAGCTAATGTCACATATACCACCTATGAATTTAAGGTTTCCACCATATATCTGCTCCCCATTTACTTTTGCTTTAAGTCCATTTCCCGGAAGTATCTCAAAATCCTCTGTATCTAAGAAGGATATGTTTTTTTCCTGTGCATACTTAACTATTGCCTGTGCCAGTGGATGCTCACTTTTCTTTTCAAGAGAACCGGCTATCTTAATCAGGCTCTCCTCATCTGCAGTTTCAAAGGGAATTATATCTGTAACAATCACTTCTCCCGTGGTAATAGTTCCTGTCTTGTCCAGCGCTACTATTTCCGTGTCACCTGCTATCTGCAAAGCCTCTGCGGTTTTAAAAAGTATTCCGTTTCTGGCACCAAGCCCATTTCCCACCATTATTGCAACGGGAGTAGCAAGACCTAAGGCACAGGGACAGCTGACCACCAGAACACATATTCCTCTGGCCAGAGAAAAGCCAACAGTATGTCCCGTCAGTATCCAGGCAAAGGTTGTTACTAAAGCTATTATTATTACAACCGGAACAAAAAATCCTGATATGGTATCTGCCAGCTTTGCAACAGGTGCTTTTGTTGCAGCAGCATCGCTTACCATTCTGATAATCTGTGAAATAGTAGTATCATTTCCTACTCTGAGGGCCTCACACTTTATGAACCCGGATTGATTAAGGGTTGCAGACGAAACATTGTCTCCCACCTCTTTATCCACCGGAATACTCTCACCTGTAAGCGCCGCTTCATTAACTGCGCTTCCACCCTCAAGAATCACTCCGTCTACAGGGATTGTCTCTCCCGGACGGACCACAAATATGTCCCCCTTCTCCACTTCTTCAATAGAAATAACTTTCTCTTCATCATTTCTAATTACCGTAGCCTTCTGTGGAGCAAGCTTCATGAGACTTTTAAGTGCATCAGTAGTTTTACCCTTGGACCTTGCCTCCAGCATCTTACCCACTGTAATAAGTGTGAGTATCATTGCTGCTGACTCAAAATAAAAATCATCTTTTCCAATCACAAGCTCTATAACGCTGTATATAAATGCTGCCGAGGAACCCAGAGCAATAAGTGTATCCATATTGGGAGACAGATGAAAAAGGCTCTTAAATCCATTGATAAAAAACCTTCTGTTTATAATCATTATGATAGATGTAAGAACAAGCTGAACCATCCCCATAACCATGTGGTTATGCATCATAAAAGATGGAACAGGAAGTCCCAGCATCATATGTCCCATGGAAAAATACATAAGAACAATAAGAAAAATCAGAGATAAAATAAGTCTTTTTTTTAGACGGGGAGTTTCTTTATCTTCCAGAATACTGTCATCTATTTCAGAAGAATTTTCTAAGGAGGCTCCGTATCCCGCATTTTCCACTGCTTTGATTATTTCGGCAGAATCCGCACTTCCTTCAACTCCCATTGTATTTGTAAGTAGACTGACACTACATGATGTAACACCTTCCAGGCCTGATACTGCCTTTTCTACTCTGGCCTGACATGCTGCACAGCTCATACCTGTAATAATGTACTTATCCATTTGCTTTAGTTCCTCCAGTATTATCTTTCAAAGCCATAACTAACTTGTTTCTAAATAACGAAATTACTACTGTTAATGCCAACACTATTGAAGCCATAATAATGACTCCCCATATACTATTTATCTTTAGAATAATCGGATTTAAAAGTACATTTAATATCCATTGAGATATATATACAGTCATTACACTACGACTTAAAAATGAAATCCATTGCGGAAGTTCTTGCTTCAACAGATACATCACCCCGGAACTTATAACAATATATACTGCCACCAGTCCAAGATAACAGAGGGTATTCCAGATATCCGGTGAATAGAAATCCTTATCTTCCACAAGGCTCATAGGATTCATGGCTATATTTCTTGCACCTGTTTCCTGCAGGATTATAGTAGGAACAATGACTGCTATAATACCAAATATCAAAAGAATCAGATTGTACTTTTTTACATCTGTCTTTTCATAACAATATCCAATCCAATAACCGACTATTGCAAACAGTCCCCAGCTGAAGTATGGGAAATATGAATAATCATTCAACCTTATAAAAAGACCTATAAGTGTATCGCACCACACATTACCTGTTGAAAAGCTTTCCGCTCCCAAAATCTGAACCACAAGCTGAGTAATAACCACTACTCCAAGACTGACTAAAAATGCAAGACGAATATTTGATGAAAGCTTTTTTATAAGAGCAAAAAAAAGCATTACCAGCGCCGCATAAAAATATATATCCACCGCAAGAATTGCAGGAATATTATCCTTTAATTCTCCATATCCCACAGGATCAATCAGTCGGATTATATACTGTGTAAATACGTTCACAAGTAAACCAAGCAGTGCCAGATGACTTGCCCGTTTAACTAAAAAAGCAGGGGTAGCCTTTTTAGAAAAATAAGCCCCCCATCCCATTGTAAACATAAATACACCTGTTGCTGAACTACCGATAAATTCAATTATATAAGCAATCGCAAAGGGCACCCCATCCTCTAAACTATGAGGAAACGACATATTATATGACCTTTCATATACATGAACAAAAATCATTGCTATGATTGAGATTGCCTTCATAATTTCTATTTCCGGCACTCTTTTGTTTTTCATTATCAGCCTCCGATTTGGATAAAAAGGTGAATGTAATCACACTCGACATTATAATCTATTCAAGAATATAATCAAGTCTGAAATCATTTTCATCTGCCATAACTTTCCCTATACTTCCACTTATTATAGGAATTGAAGGAGGAAGATGCCCTATATCAAGATCCATGATTATAGGAACATTAAATCCGCCGATTATATCTGTTACAGCATTATACTGATCTACTCCCATTACATCTTCGCCATATATCCTTGGTCTTCCGATCAGGAATCCCTTAACATACTTAAACCATCCTGCTTCTCTCATCTGCCAGAAAGCTCTCCTTATAGAAAGCATATCCAGATCGCAGCATTCCAGAAACCAGATAAATCCATCTTCTTTATACTTTTCAAGGAACTCTTCTACCTTATCATACTTAGTTCCTGTCAGCAGCGTAAGAATATCAACGCATCCGCCAATCAGACGCCCCTTCATTTCCACCCTGTTTTCACCGGCATTTGCATTATAGTATTTATAATCTGCCGGCTCAGTAAGATAATAAGGTGCCAGAGGATCTATTTCCTCTTCATCATCCTCTGACTCCTCATATAGTTCCCACTTTTCATAACCCCTGACAGAAAGCTTCTCTCCTCTCAGGAGTTTAAACGCATCATCAATAGAGGAATGCCAGGGCTGTCTTCCGAAGGAAGGAGCACAGGGTCCATATATACTGGCTGTATCTGCAATTATATTTGAAAGAAATGTAAAGTTCGTATTATCAGAATAGCCCATATACCATTTAGGTTTACATAACTTCATCTTTTTGAAGTCAATATATGGGTCAACTTCAACCATAAGTTCCCCGCCACCGCAGGTTATGATCACATCCGATACATCATCTGTCATTGCTGCATTCAGTTCTTCTCCACAAAGGGAAGGCTTATTACTTATACCGATTCCGCTATTCTCATAACAGTTCGGTCCAAGATATATCTGATATCCCTTATTCTTAAAGATATTAAGAGCATTTTCAAATCTTGATCTGTATGGTTCTATGGCACATCCAAAGGCAGGTGCAATAAAGCCTATTGTTCCGTTATCTTTTAAGAATTCAGGATATCTCATAATTACTCTCCCATTAAATCAGATTATTTATTCCGGATCAGAGAATAGAAGAAGCCCGAAGGTTCCCGGTCCACAGTTTACTGCGATAGCAGGACTTGCCTCCTGGAAATAGATAGTTTCGAATTTGACCTTCTTCTCTATTCTCTTTCTTATCCATTCCAGTTCTTTTTTAGTAAGACCTACATATGTAACAATGATCATTGTTGTATTAAGATGCGGTGTTGCAAGACAGTGATCAATATACTTTTTCCAGGAGTTTTCTCTTTCGCCGATATAAACTCTTCCTATTTTCATGACACCATTTTTCATAACAACCACAGGTCTTACCATAAATGCTCTTACAAGATTAGCTCTTCTGGCGCTGACCTGATTTGCTCTTGCCAGGTAATCCAACGTATCAACTATGAAGCTGGTATGGGTACATTTCTTCATTATCTCAAGTCTGTCAATTATATCAGGTATACTCATTCCTGCAGAAGCAAGACGACTTGCATATGCTGCCATAAGTCCCTGTCCACTGGACAAGTGTTCACTGTTAACTACTGTAACATTTTCAAAGGAATTGGCTGCCTCAAGGGCACTCTCATATCCACTGTTTTCAATATCCTTTGATACAGCAATATGGATTACATTGTTTGCAATAGTTAACTGATCAGCAAAGAAATTCTCATGCTCACTAACATCCGGTGAAAGAGGAAGCATGGTTTTATCAGTATTTTTAAGATATGCCAAAACTCCTGATGTATTTATTTCGATTCCGTCTTTAAATGTACCGGAATCAGTTCTTACCTTATGTGGTATTGTTACAATATCAAATTTCTGGAGAATATCCTCAGGAAGATCGGCAATACTGTCCGTTGTGACGGCAATTCTCTTTTTCTTTTTATTTGACTTCATCCAGGAAACAGTTTCCTGTGCTATC
>JAILMQ010000230.1 GCA_024692605.1 Eubacterium sp. | reverse complement strand
GCATCCTCTATTTCACAGTGATCGAGGATTCCAGTACACAACCAATGTATTCCATCGGAAACTCCTGGACCACAGGATGGTACAGAGCATGTCCAGAGTCGGAAAATGCATCGACAATGGTCCAATGGAAGGGTTCTGGGGGATCCTGAAAAGAGAACGTTACTACAAGCATAAATTCAACAGTCGTGACAAAGTGGTCAGCATGATCACCGAATACATCGACTACTACAACAATAAACGCTACCAGCGCAGGATGGGAGTGCTGACTCCGATGGAAAAGCACGCTCAATACCTGAAGGCTGCATAAAAAACTCCAGCCCCAATTGGGAGCTGGAGAGAAAATAATTCTTTTATTTCGACTGTCTACTTAACGAATAGCAGTTCATCCCTGCAGGCCGTTCGTATCGTCGGTAGACTTTTATTTGACTTTGATCTTGAATGTCACAGACTTTTTGACGGTCGTGTAATTCGTACCGCCTGCCGCCGTGACCTTCACAGTGACTTTATAGGTTCCTTTCTTCAGGCCTTTCTTCACTTTGATCTTGTCGGTCTTGGAATTGATCTTGAAGTATTTCTTCGCCTTGCTCAGCTTGATCTTCTTGCTGCCTTTCTTTGCGGCGGTAAGCTTATACGTGACTTTGCCGTATTTCTTGCTGACCTTCATCGCTTTCGCGCGCTTGACAGTCTGGGCCTTCTTCTTCAGTTTCTTGTATTTGATCTTTACCGTCTTTCCTTTCACGGTCAGCTTGTTCTTTGCCTTTGTGATCTTGAATGCCTTGGAAGCTGTTCCCGAATAATTGCCCTGAAGGGTGACGATCACTTTGTATGTACCGGCATTCTTCGCCATTGGATATATCAAAGTGTAATCCGTATCCTTGACAAGTGTCTTCGAGCCATCCTTGACTGTGACCGCAGGTTTCTTTTGTTTGCCGTCATATACGTAACTTGCAGCGCTCAGGCTCACGGATGGTTTGATCGGCTTTCCAGCAATAGCGAATGTCTTCGTTACAGTACCGGCACATCCGTCCTTTCCTTCGATAGTCACGGTTGCTGTTCCTGCATTGATATTATCTTTATATGTGACTGTATAGAGGTCGGGATCGATTGTTTCGACAACATCCTGTGTGTTCTCTACATCTGTATACGTACACGTCTTCGTTACAACGATATCCTGGGTGATCTCTTCCCCTGTATATGTCTTGTCCTCGATGCCGGAAATCGTGCAGCCCTCGATCGATTTTGGAACGACCCTTTGCTTAGTTGCATGGCAGAGGATGCATTCGCGGACCTCAACAGCATCGCCATCCGCTGTGACCTCCTGTAAATCTGTCCACTCGCCCCATTCATGCTCAAGGGGATCCAGCTCAACTTCTTTGGTCTGAACAGTAAAGGCCGCGTTTGTGAAGGCTGATGAAGTGTAAACCGCGATGCCTCCTGAATTGCAGGAAGGCTCCTGGGTCACCTCGCGGGCAGCATCCACTGTTTCGCTCTGCTGTTTACCACAACCATCACGCTTACATGTTCTTGTTGCAGTGACCTGCGTGTTGTCACTGTTCCATGTATAAACAGGCGCTCCCCAATCATGCCTTAATGGAAGTATATTCTTAGCATTAGGATAAGTTTGAGTTCCGAAGTCTTCATCGGCAAAGACTGCAGTATACGTCGTTTCACCCATTTCCTCACAGGTCGGCTGCTTAGACACTTCACTTGTAATGTCGACCGTCGTCTCAGTGTATTCTTCACCGCAGCGGCTGCATTTTTTTGTTGCAGTACACTGCGTTTTGAGTGCGTCCCATTTGTATTGGGGTGTTCCCCACTTATGGCCCAGCTTCTCATCCTTGACCAGACGGGATGTCATGATCTCCCCACATTCTGTACAGTAATGAATATTGTAATGATATCCTGGAGTCGTGCATGTGGGCTCGACTATCGTGTCCACTCTATCCCCGAGAGTATGAAGAGTTTTCGGTATGATGACATCGTCATCTTCAAGAGGTATTGTCCCGGCTTCATCTTCAAAAAAGCTGAGGCAGATATTACATCTGTAACATTCTATATTACCATCTTGTATACAGGTAGGCTCTTTTGCCGGAAACAACTCCAGCTCGTGGGTGTGTTCAATAGTCCCGCGTGTCTCTATCTTCCCGCAGCGGTCACAGGTACGTTCAAGGGTCGTCTCATCAACTCGTTTCCATCCGGCCTTGTTGGTATCCTCATTGACGATCCAGTCATGACCGAGAGCAGGGAATTCTTCTTTTCCACTTTGTATCGCTTCTCCGCAAACGGCACACTCCCACCAATAGGAAACTTCTCCGGGCTCTGTACAGGTGGGACCGTTATCATTGTTAATCTTAAGTTCCCCCGGAGTATGTCCTGTCTTCGGAAGAGTGATAGTCTGTTCACCGCTGTCGTATTCCTGACCATCCAGTGTGAATGTTGAACGGACTTTCTTATACCCGTCCACGGTGCAGGTGGGCGCTTCTTCTTCTACTAACTCTGTATTGATTTGGTCGTTTTCGATCACTTGACGTTTTTCGCACGTTTTACAGTAACGGTCCGCATAGCAGGAGGCATCCGTATCATAGTGGTACTCGAAGTCCGACCAGTCATGCCCGGTGGCCGGGATTGCCACAGTTACATCCTTTGTGGCTTTAACTTCATCATAGAGAACAGATTTCACATGCTGGATCTCTTCCCCCTCTTCCTCACAGGTTACTTCTTTGGTCACTTCATGTGTTACAGTAATGTTGGAACTTGGATACTCTGTATAACCACAGACCGGACAGGTTGATTTTAGTTTGTAATTGCCCTCAGAGCTCCCTTCAATGGTATGTTCAAAAGGATGTATACTCGCAGTACCGGGAATCGTTACGTGCTGCAGAGAGGAGGACAGATCCGCGTGGCTGTTGTTGTTATACTTTTCATTGAACAGATACAGATAGTCCCCATCACCGCTTTTTCCTGCCAGATCAACAGTGACAATGCCGGTTGCATCCGTTGCATCCTTCAATTCTTTGATTCTGCCGTAATACTTTATTTCTTTAGTATCACCATCTGTGATGATCGCAGAGATGTAATTGCCGCTGCCGGTAACGGCATTGGAATACAGCACCTTTACCGACTTCGTATCCTTATTATAGCTGTTTGCACATTGAGTGACAGTAAAGCTGTCACGGTTACTGTCCTTTACGGTGACTTTCCACTCATTACCTGTATTCGTTCCTACCGCTTTAAGAGCGTCAGGCCCTACATTCCCGGAATCTTTGCCGCCGTTTTTCGATGTTGTAAGGAGGATCGCGTCCTTGTTCAGATAGAAGGACGTTCGCAGACTTGCGACCTGGAAGACGCCGTCGGTGCCCAACTGCTCGAATTCGCCCTTGTTATTAACAGCATATGCAAAATATACATCCTTATCCTCAACGCTGTCTCCGGGAGTACATAACCACCAATAATATTCTTTACCTGTAAGAGTATAAGTCTCCCAGCGGTGAGCTTTATTACAAAGCAGATCAACACTTACTTTCTCGGCATCTGCCAATGTCATAGGCCACAGACCCTCACCTTTGACAGAAGCCCCGTAAATACGATCCTTTTTGAAATTTGAAGAGTTAGCTGCGCCTCCGCCGCCAATCAGAGTTCTTGGATTTAATGCCGTCTTCTCTTCAGAAGTGAACTTCTTATAGACATCCGCTACGCACAGTCTTAGATTGCTTTCGGCATAGGCCTGCGATTTCGAGTGATTCTTGGAGAAGTAAAACCAGCCGTTAAACTGGTTATTTTTCGCAAGCATTGTATAAGAACCGTTCGTTTCAGTGTCGACTACGACCCATTCATCATTGCCATACACCAGATTCTGTGCGTCATCGGTGTTTGCATCAGTGGCAAGCACGTCACCGCCCAGCAACATATTGGCGCATGAAGGTTTGCTCGCATTCGCTGTCAATTCAAACTGCGGCATCAGGCAGATAGCCAGCATGAATATCACTGACAAACCTGTTATTCTTTTCTTTTTCATAAGCAATCCCTCTTTACTACTATTATTATGATTTATACCCCTATATTTTACCTTTATCTCACAAACCTCACAAGGGCATTTTTGTCATATTATTACAAAAATGAGCCGCCTGAGTTTTAATACAAGAGCGCTTTTGTTCTGTGTGCTCAGCTTGCCTGTTTTTGTTGTGCAATGGGACAACAGATAAAAGGTGAGGGGTCTCCTGGCACTCGTTGCAGAAGGAGCACGTATATGTTTTCTCGTCCTTCAGCGCACCAACGAAAGAATGAAGTATTTGCATCAGCATGTTACAGCTGTTTTCACCAATACAAAACGACCTGCAGTTTTGTGTTAAGACCTTTTTTTCACCACAATATTTTGTGCCTGCATCCTATTCTAATTATCTATTACTTCAATAGGAGCTTTCATATAATCGATTTCTTCCCCTTTTATTTTTTTTGCCACAAGGACAAATCTTCCGTTGACTCTATGATATGCACATGTGGATAAAGTAATTAGCTGATCTCCAAACTCTGCCGATGTGGGAACAGTATATGGCGTAAGTTTTTTACATTCTAATACATAATCATTAAACTCACCCTCATCTGATGCATTTACAAATCTATAATATTCAAAGCCTTTATAATTATCCGGATAAACTGCAGTTCTAAATGCAGCTATAATCTCATATGTACCAGTAGCTCTTAAAGTATCAAATTCCAGAAACCGATGCTTCTTATAGTAGTCCTCACTATCCCAGTATTCTATCTCACTATACATAGATTTATCTATCATATGATGACCATAAGTTATTATATTGTCACTTGGCCTATCTATATTTGCTTCTGCGTCTGCAAATATGCATCCGCAGAAGCTATACTCTTTATAAAAATCCCTATGCAGATAGAACTGTTCATCTTCAGGTGTCTGCATTACCGGATAATCAATATTTGTTCCTTCTACTTTTATCCATCCTATTATATCATTGTTTTTAAGATAGAAGTTTTTAAACTCTGAAATAACCGGTTGGTCCCCTATTATATAATAATCCAAACCATTACCTTTAGCTTGTTCCTCCTTCTCCTCTTTATTACTTTCCTTAATATCTTCTGATAGCCTGGACATCTCCTTTTTCTCACACGAAGTTTTTATTATACATATGAAAAAAAGAATAAATGAAATAGTAAATATTATAGAAGAGATTATATACAAACGATTGACTTTCTTCATATAAGAATAATTATCCAATCCTTTTCGTTACTATCATTCCAATACCACCTAAAGTCATAGTGAGTAAAATAATAAGTATAATCGCCATACCGGTTTTAGGCTCACCCTTAGCATTTAGCTTTTGACTGGCAATGGAAATTGTCACAGATTGATTTTTATATTCAATATCCTCGTGCTTAAATACAGAGGTCTTTGATCCGGTTTCTTTACTTATCATTTTTAAATCCTCAAATACTACAAGAGTAGTTCCTTCAAAGCTTTTACTGTTAATTTTAAAAGGAACCTTTACATTTCCATCAGATCTATCAGGAGTAAATGTAACACTGCTTGTAATTTTTTTACCATTTTGCATCGCAGGCTTTCCGGTTTTCTTAGAATATAATGTGCCTGTTACTTCATATTTTGCCCCGGCAATAAGCCCCTTATACATAACATTGTCTATGATTGTTGCTTTACCCGATGGGGCAGTTATCTGACTTTTTGTTTCCTTAAAATAAGCTTTAGTATCTCCTCCAGCTGCTTCAACTGTCTGCTGCTTATCATTTATATCTTTATGGGAAGCAACAAGTAAGCCATATCTGTTATACATATCTTCAAATACAACAATTTTAAATCTGCCGGTAATAGCTCTGCTTAGTGGTATTTTAATTACAACATTTCCCTCCGGTTCTTCCGGCGTGAAACTAAAATCCATCTTTACAGGATTACCATCTTTGTCCTTAAGAACATCACCGTCCTTATAAGTCCCACTCTCATCGTCTTTTATATGTAGACTGGCTGATATTTTATATTTCATGCCCGGTATACAATTCTTATAAGAAATAATATCTTCTATAATAATATCAGACTCAACAGATAGTAATTTAGTTCCTGTAACAGAATCCTTTGCATTAGTGTGAACTTCTATAAATGTTATAAACTGATCTACATCTTCTATGTCCTTATGTTCTCCAACGATTCTTTCCGGAAGGGGCTCAGTATCGCCATCCTTCAATAGATATATTTCCTCAAATACTACTCCTGTTTTGCCTGCAAGATTTGTAATATCATAACCTTCAAAAATAACATCCACATCTCCATCAACCCTGTAATCCGAATGATCTGAGGACATATCCAGATTTGATACATTTTCTGAATCCGGACTTTCTATTACCTGAGTTTCCTTAACTGCTTTTGTCTCAAATCTTTTTTCTCCTTTAATCTCCTGACCTGAAGCATCCTTCAGCACCTGTCCGGTAGCCTTATCCATAAGAACGCCCTTTACTATATAACTTCTGTTTGCCAGAAGATTTTCATAATGAACCCTATCTATAATGGATGCTCCGTCTTTAATTGCAGGAACTTCCTTTGACGATGCATCCTGCATCCCTTTATCAGCCTCTTTATTTCGAGCAGTAGTATTTATCCTTGGTATATGGATAGTTTCATCCTCATCATTAACATCTGTATGAACTGCTATTTCATGTCCATTATATTTAAGTGATTCAAATACCACTATGGAACGTCCTTCAAGCTCAGATAATACACTTGATTCCACCTTAAAAATAATCTCCTCAGTACCCTCACTTTTCTCCGGTGTAAATGTCTTGCTAACCTTTATCGGTTCTCCCTGGGTATTTTTTAATATGAATTCCTCTTCATTCTCCGGTTTTACGTGGAGTTCTCCCTGAACAGTGTATTCCTCACCTGCCACTAGTCCCGTATAGCTTACAACATCTTTAATAATCCTTTCTGAAGGAAATGATATATTGTCGTTAATAACCCCATCTGAAGCATTTGTATGAATATCCGGTACATATACTGTCTGGAAAATATCTTCTTTATCCTTATGTTCAACCGGAAAAATATCCATATCATCTTCATGAGAGTATTCTGCGTATCTTGTAACGATTGTTCCTTCTTTTATTGCATTTTCAATTTCATCCGGAGAATTATACTCACCTAAATAAAGGCTTTCATATACTACAAGTTTTTTATTTTCAAGACCTGTAGTATCTATTCCGGTAATATCAACAGTATGAGTTCCATTTATCTCATATTTTGATTTTTTATGACCCGAATCGGTAGTCAGTTTGGAAACCTGCTTTTTGACATTTCCATCCTTATCCTTATATGGACTTACATTTCCTTCCTTGTCAACAATCATAAGTTCTGTAAGAAATGTATAGGTTGTGTCCTGCCTGAGTCTGCTATACTGAATAACATCCCTAATGGTCTGACTGGTTCCGTTTTCCATATTGTACTGTTTAAGCTGTTTCACCGTACCGGTTCCATCATCCATTTCCATATTATATGCCGTTGTTCGTATCAAAGGCTTTTTCTGATTCCAAACTTTTTCCTGAGCTTCTTTTGCTTCCTTATCATAGATATGAAGTAGTTTTCCATCGTCATTCATAGTTATTTCAAAATCGTCAAATAATTCTAACTGATGACCCTTATTTGCTTCACATCTGATTTCCTTGATTCTGTATTTTCCTACGGGAAGGGCACCCAGCTCTTCTCTTATTCCTTCCGGATTTCCAAACCATATTCCTGTATTGGGTTCTCCACTGTTAGTTTCTTTAGAGTGAGGAATATCATCACTTGATTTCGTAGTAACATATCCCTGTTCATTTGTTGTAAGGATTACTGTTTGAGATGGATTACCTTCTTTGTCAAGAAGTGACAGGCTGAACCTGACATTACTCATTTTATTATCCTCATCATCCATCTTTGTAAGATCAATATCTGCTCTAATAGGCGTTTCTTCTTTAATCAGGTTGATTGGGGAAGGAAGTACTTCATTATTCAAAGTAAATACTTCATTGGCATCAGCCTTTATTATTACCCTTTCATCTGATATGACCGTTTCACCTGAACCTGAATTCACATAATAGTTTCCTGCTTTTTTATATCCCTCAGGTGCTTTGGTTTCTTCTATAGTTATATAGCCCATAGGAATAACAGGTATATGATTATCATCATAATAAAATTCATCACCACCTACCTTGTATTCGGTTATATTCTTGTTCAGTTCTATAACATAGTCTTCATATTCCTCACTATACTTTGTTTTAAAAATCCAAGTCTTTGTTGGAGTTTTTCCCGAATCAAATTCTTTCTCAACATCCTGTGAATAATATCTCACTGTAAACTCCGCACCCTCAAGGGATTGGTTACCAACCGGCTTACCATCAGCACCCCTTTTGTGAATAACAATATCTAACTCATTAAGATTAGGAATATTCTTCTCGATAATTTTCCTGGTTTTTTCTTTTCCGACCTGAGCCACAAAACTTTTTATTTCCGGGATAATTTTAAAGTTATTTCCGGGATTTGTTTCTTTATAGTAGAAAACCGTATCTTTCATTATCCCATCTGAGCCTTTACCCATGTGATCCTTCAGATCCAGCTTTGAACTGATAATCTTCCCAGATTCGTCAACACTTATTTTTATATCCCCAACCTTCTGGGTTGCCAAAGAATCCTTATAAAATGTAAATGTGCAGTCATGCAGACTGTAGTTAGGATTGTTTTTAATATAATCTGAATATGTGGAAACAACAGACTTTTCCACCTCGATTTCAAAATGTGGATCCATATATTCAAATGCAAAAAGTGATGCCTCTCCCGGAGTAAGGTAATAACTATCATCAAAAAGAACCTGATTGGAATAATCATATCCTACAGGAGGAACTATCTCCTCTAATTTTATGTTCCAGTTAGTTAAATCCGGATCTGCAACTGAAGAAAGATCTACTACAATCCCTTCCTTATGTGCATCCGGTATCGTAATACAATAGTGACCATCTATTATTTTATAATAACCGGCAGACGCTGATCCTTTTGCTACATTCTGTAGAACCGTTCCTGCATTTGTCACTATTTTAAAGGCAAAATCTTTTCCTAAATATTGTGAAGTCGAATGGGCCGAATTAGTATAAGAAAGCTCATACCATCCACCTGATATCTTCTGCTTGGTTTTAGCATCTGATTTTACTATGCCTATAAAGCCTTTCTGTTCTTTGTTATCAAATTTGGTTACAGCATCCGGCTTAGTCAAAGCCTGCCAGGACGCTTTACTAATAGACTCCACATATATTCCTTTTGAAAGAAATGCCTTTCCTGCGGCATGTGTTTCCGGATACTGATCAAGAGTTTTGTTTCCGGCTGCATCCTTTGGAGCTCTAAATCCGGTTCCACTACTTAGGTCTGCAATACCTAATTCATATAAATAAAAATCATGTCCTTCAGCATAGTTTTCACCACTTAGATTTTTTATCGGGTCAGCACTATCTCTGTTATAATATCCATTCCCGGAAGTTATCGCCTTTATTCCAAGCTTATTCAGATTAGCGGCTATAGATGTGCCTGCAACAACATGTTTACTCCAATCGGTATATCCCGTTTCGAGTCCAGTATTATTTATTAAAAGGTAACCTATGGGCTGTGGAAGATTATTTCTGAATCCCGAGTATTCGGAAACCTTTTGTGGATATACTGCAAACCAAATCTTATTTTCATTTGCAGGAAGAAAAGAGCCATTTAATGTCTTTCCAAGTGCAAGATAAGATTCACTGTCAGTTGTATTATTGATCAGCTTACCATATTTAATTGCATCAGCTCTGTCACCGGAATCTGATATGCTATCCCAATCACTTACACTCATACTGGTAATTGGTGTTTTAGAATAAAATATTTTTGCGTCACCTGAAGTTATTGAATCATGAACACTAACACCATTTGCACCCTTAGGCGCATCAAATCCGGTGGGACTGGATGATGACGGAACTCCAAGCTCGTAAGCATAAAGTGTTTTTCCAACTTCATAGTTAAGTAAGCTGTTTTCCTTATTAACACCGGATATAGAGCTTACAACTTTTAATGACGACAGGGATTTACTCGCTTTTGCAAGATTTCCACTTATAGATGATCCTGCTCGCAGATATTTATCATATGTCACATTTTCTGTTCCCTTTATAACTCTCATATACCCCAGAACCTTTGCACTGTCATAAGACGCTGCCTTATTATATATGGCAAACCATATGGCCTGATTTGGGAGACTGCTGTCATTTATTGCTTTTCCATCTATAGCTTTAGCAATGGCAACATAGGAGCCAGATAACTTTACAGAAACCGAGAGCCTGAGAATCTGTCCACCGGATACTGGTGTAAATGATCCTGAATAAACAGGATTCCCCTCTGAATCTGTACCTATATAGGATAATGTAATATTTCTATTTTTTTCTCCCCATATTCCAAGCTGGCCGGGATCTGCAAAACTGTGACCTGATATACATATCAACCCGCCGGCATCTGTCCATGCATAAGAACCGGAATCCGGAGTAAAGTCATTTATTACGCCCTTAAATAGCTTTCCTGCAGGCGATACCTGACTCCAGTCCAAAACTCCGCTTATTGTATTGGGATAACCGCTCGGAGCTGAAGCGCGAAGCATAGTATCATTCAAATCAGATTCTTCCAAATCGTTAAGATTATTTTTATTACTACTTTTTTCCACTTCATCTTTAGTGAATACAAGTCTGCTTGACTCTGCATTTTGAATTCCCTTTACTACTAATGCTGAGAACTTGGCAGCTGCCTCAGAGGTTGAATCTGCCACAACATAATAATCCACTGAAGAACCATAATTTGAAGAGCTTACTCTTTTTCCATCTGCATCACATGAACCTATGGTATAGACACCCGGTATGTTTCCCGGAAAATAGTTGGATGCATCTTTTCCATAATTACCTGCAGAAGCTACAACTGTAATCCCACGATTTTTAGCTTCTGTTATCACACTAGTTATTTCTTCGCTATCATCCTTCCGAAGCGTTGATATTGAGAGATTTATTACCTTTACATCTGCAGCTATAGCATATTCGATTGCTGCATATAAATCTGATATTTGCCCAACAGCATTACTATCTAAAGCTTTGATTGAAAGGATTCTTACTTCCGGATCGGCATCCTCCATAGCTGCAGCCATTTTGGTTCCATGTCCGTTATCATCCCCTGTTTCCTCTCCTATAACAGATACACTTTTTACAACTCTCGAAGAATCGGCACCCGTATCAATAAGTGCAACACACCCACTATATTTTTCTGATGCATCTCCTTTTGATGCATCTTCTTCTGATGTAACTCCTTCTGATGTACCTTCCTCTGATTTATCTCTTTCTAATTTACCTCCTTCTGATTTATCTCTCTCTGATATACCTCCATCTGGTGGATTATTCTCTGATTTGTTTTCTTCTGATTTTATTTCCTCTGATGTAGTTTCCTCTGATTTACTTTCTTCTTGTATCGCCGGATCAGAATTACTATCAGTAATATTTTCTAAGCTTGTCTCTTCATTTTTGCTGCTTATATCAATTTCATCAGCAAAAGCCATGCTGGAGCAAAGTGATAATGTCATAATAATTGCAAGCATCAGAGACAAAGCTTTTCTCCATAATCTATTATTCATAATGAACTTATTTCTCCTTTATACGCATTCATAACGGACATTTGCAAAGCTGATCAAATCTCCGTGACTCAGTCTTTCTTCCTCATTGTTATTTACTCTTGTATCATTAATAAAAGTGCCGTTTGTTGAGCCCACATCCATAAGGGTAACCTCCTGTCCATGCTTCTCGATTATCACATGAACTCTACTTACTGATGGATCATCTATACAGTAGTCACATGATATTCCTGATCTTCCGATTCTTGTTTCACCTTCAATCAGATATATCTCCTTTTTACCTTCGTCGCATGGTACAAGCTTTGATATTCCGTCTGCATTGCTTCTTACTGCCAACACCGACGTATCCTTATCAATTCCATGGTCCCGAAATTCCGGTAATGTAGAGCTTTCCTCTACCTCACTGGCCAGCATTCCTTTTGAACTGTTCTCTTCCAGATTCTCATAGTGTTCTTCTTTATTGATTGCATATTTCATGCTTTCTTCCATTTCTTCTTCCCGCCTTTTATGCATCATGTCTACCAGAACATAAACAGCTAATGCGGCAAATGTAAGACCACTGAACTTTAACGAACCCACCCCGAAAAAAATATACATTATGGCTGCCACCAAAACCGTAGCCATTGAAGCTAAGATGTATAGCAGATGATCCCTATGTTTCCTTATGGGGTTCTCCCCTTTATACATATCCGAATCAGAATCCCTTTCCGGATTCATTTCTAAAAATTCTTCTACTTCCTTCTTTTTTAAAAAATTTTTTTTAATGGACCTCTCACCTGACTCTTTATTATCAGGCCTCATCTTACAAAAAAGTTCCGGAGTGAAGTTCTCCATGAGAATATTGCTATACATTTCGTAAAGATATATAACTCCTTCTCTGTCTCCGTGATTAAACATCCTCATAATCTCTTCAAACAAAAGTTTAATCTGATCCTTAAATTCTCTTTTGTACCCCGGAACATACATGAATTTATGCTTACAATTTATCTCGTCGTATAAGATATAGCTTAGGTTTATAACAAGCCCATCCGGACTCAAAAGATATTCTTTTATCTCCCCTATACAATCAATTAAATCAGCGATTAATCCATCTATCTCACTTCTATCAGGAACGCATCTTCCATACCTGTTGGAAAGTGCGCATAAACCATCTATTTTGTAAAAAATACTTTTTTCGTTATCTACCTCTCTTATTTCGGCAGTGGGAATGCTTTTCATATCATTGTTTGTCAGCATTTTCTCCTCGTAATTTCCACTTAAACATATATCGCAGATTTCCATATAATTGCTGACACCTCTAGTCTTCTGCAATATCATCATATAACTGCCACCTCCTTAATCGATTAGAACATTGATCTATCTCTCTCTTGCAGCTTATCTTCTTCTCTTCCCTAACTATTAAGCTAGAACTAACCTTGGCTTTATGAGATGAATAACTTCCCATCGATGACAATTCTCCATATACAATACCCTTTGAGTAATCCTCTGAATTCAGATAATCAGCTACAGTTTTATCTCTGATATTTTTTATCGGAATGGTATAAAGTCTTTCACACTCCTTCGAAAACACGTGTCCCCTCTCATAAGTGAAAAGAAGTCCAAGAATCATTAAAAATGTGGTAAGAAGTATAAAGGGAACTATCAAACTTGCCTCAATGCTCATATATCCTTTATTTCTTATTTTTTTTATCTTTTTTTTCCACATATAAATCACCCTCTGCTTTATATAATGGTTAATGATTTTTGCCACATTTACTACATGGTGGCAATGTAACCTCACTTTTTCTTTTACTGTATACAGTTCTCCTTAGTCTCGAACAATTCCTCGACGTATGGTACTTTTCTCCATCAGCCGTCACATATACCGTCCCTGATACAGCACCTTTACAGTATCTGCATTTTCCATATCCTTTAAGCTTCGCAGCATTCAATGAGCAGCTCCTTACATCCGGCATCAGATATGTGCAACTTCTTGACTCGTGATAAACCACCCCATCCTTAGCCACATAAACAATTCTGCTATCATCATCTTGTTTGTCTGCTTTTTCACTCTTATCTGAACTAAGTCCAACATATGCCTTTTGCCGAATATGCTCCCGAAACATATGTTTAAATCTTCCCAGAATCGGTACATCTACATGCACAAAATATGTTACCTTCAAGTCAATATATCCATCTTCATCCGGTAACTGAGATCCAAGAAAACTAATTCCATTGCGGCCTGCTACGACGTATTTGTCCAGGAGGGCTTTTTCATCCACATATTCAAGGAATTTCACCTTTGCCATCGGATAATCAGCTATCTTTACGTCTTCAAAGCAGTCAGTCAGATATGCATATTCGGCCATATATTCAGCAGTCTCAACTGCCCCCTCATAAATAACACCTTTTACTGTATAAATATTACTGATGTATATAAAAAACAGTAAAAAGAATAAAAAAAGAGGAAGAACGATTGATGCTTCAAGAGTTGAGCTACCCTTATTGTTTTTCAAAACATACATAACCATTTCCTCCTACTCAATATAGTCTGATGAATAGATGCTTCCATATTGGGTAATGTGGCACCTTCGCACCAGAGAGACTTTATAAATTCTTTATTTAATGCACTGAGTCAATAAAATGACATGAAAGATAATTTGGGATAAGATTGGATGAGTGATATGGAAACACCTATCCATCAGACTATATATTTCTAGTAACCTGCTTCCTCATGCACCGGAAATTCCTTACCCTTATAAGTTATTTCAGCGTCAATACCAAATGCAGTAATTGCGTTTTTCATTTTAAAATTCTTTGAATCGTTTTTATTAGTATTTATTTCTATCAGGTCCAGCATTCTATAATTAATCTTTTTCCCCTGAAGTGCCATGAGAATCATCAGATATTCCTTATAATCCAAGCCCGTTTCATCATCTCCCGCAGGACCTGTTAGTTGGTCCAGTTTTGCCAGACTTTCAAAATCCGTCAGCCAGGTGGTCTGATTTTTCATGTAAGGCACTTTATGATTTCTAAGCAATCTGTATACATCAGCCACACTTTCTATGTAAGCCCAGCATCCGGCAAGAAGATATTTAACAACCGGTTGAAGTGGTGGAAACTCAGCCGTAAGCGCAAGTGCGATAGAATCACATTCAGCCATCTTAACTGTGTCTGTTAAAATGTAAGCAAAGTTGAACCCAAATCTTATCAAAAGGATTTCATCCACAACTTTTTTATAGTTTTCGCCATCACTTTTATTTCCCGCTATCAGATATTCCATTTCAAAATTCAGTTCTGTATCATCATATTTTTTATCTGTAAGACAGTTAAAATATTTTGACGCATACATAATTGATTTGGCCTCTCCCAGCAGATTTGTACCCCAGCCGTTTCCCTTCATAGAATCGGTTTCAAGAGTATCTTTGTCCTTAAAATCCGTATCCACATCGCTTGAAAAAAAACTGCTCATGCCTGATGAAGGAAGGTCAGATGATGAAACTGTATAGGAACTTACTTTGACATCCGGAGGCATTATTAATGCCGCTATTCCTGCATCTGTAAATTTCTTTAAAGTTTCTCTGGGATCTTCAACCTCCTCCTCTTCTGATCCAGTTTCTGACTCAGGCTCTGCATCTCCTGAATCTTCTCCCTCTGTGTTTTCTGAATTACTAATCTCTCCCTGGGTAGCCGCTATATCACCATCAATAGAGCTTACTGTGCTGTCATTCACCGGCTCATCATTTCCATTGGTTTTATCCATGATCTTATCAACTGAATACTCAGCTATATCGTATTTAAATATTTCACCTAGCTGCTTTTGAAATTCAAAACAATCATCATCAATAATTCCCACGTCTCCTGATAACTTGATTTCACCTACTTCAAAATCTTCTCCAAGATCATATTCCAGGGATTCCTTAATACCCTTCTGAATGCTATCCTCTCCTGATTCATCATAATTTTTATCCACCAGCAGGATATGATAACGGTCAAAGATATACCTGTTGTATTTTGCTAATTCCCCTGACATTGCACTGCTTACAGCTGATGTGACTTTAGTCCGTGCATAACCTTGGTCTGTGATTTTAATAACTGCAGTTACAAGTACAAGACTTACTACTAGAACAAGTGCTACAAAGACCGTTATATACCCTCTGTTTTTCATGCTAAATCACCCCGTTACTTTTCCTGCATTTTCAGTTATCGCATTCCATATTTTGTTTACAAGCGAAACTGCCTGTGATTTAAATATGATTACTAAACTAATTAACACAACCAGGATAAGAATGACTTCCACAGCAGCCACACCTTTATTATTTCCGGTTATCTCATAGAATTTATTTCTTGCTTTAATTATGTATCTAGCCATTTCTTTCCTCCTTCACATTTGAATAAACGCAGGATACATTACCAGTCCCATTACCAGTAAAAGTAGGATCAATGTCGGAAGTAATAGTTTTTCAGAAGCCTGTTCTCCCTTTTTACGAATATGTTCCCTTTTTAAATAAATATTATTTTTTATTTCATCATCTAATAGTTTTAATAGATTTGAATTTCCATAGGACAGATTCTGACCTATTAATGACATTAATCTCATATACTCCTGCAAACCTATATTCTTACCAAGTTCGGAATATGCCTTATATTCCGGAATACCTGATGATATTTGATTTAATGCAAGCTCTACCTCTCCTTTTAAATATTTACATTTCTCATGTTCTACTGAGCATCTGAAAGAATCCTGTAATGTAAGACCTGCTCCAATATGAATAGCTAATCTGTTAACAAAACCGAAGTAAGCATCGATAAGACTGGCATCTCTTTTCTCCCCTTCCTTCTTTAATCTGTATACCCTTAAATATGTCAATATTCCTATAAGTAAAATACCTATTCCCAGTAATTCAGACATTAATTCATCACGGCTTTTCACATGTCTTTCGACTGACGTCTGTCCGATGTGATCCGGTAAAACAATCTCCTTCTCAGACCTGTTTTCCTCTTCAATAGAAAGTATCGTAGCTTTTGCCTTTTCGGAACTGCTTAAGTTTTCTTCCTTTTTTACCACCACATCCCATTCATATGTGCTTTTGAAGTTATTATCCTTCACCTCAGCCGTAAGCAATATCTTTTCAGGCTTACTGATTTCTCCATTATTTATAATTCCCTCTTCACTAATAATTGTGGGATCACTGGAACTCCATTTTATTGTTAAAGCTCCGGATTCATCCTTTTGCGGCAGATTCATATCATCGGTTACA
Organism: Eubacterium sp.; assembly: GCA_024692605.1. Taxonomy (GTDB): domain Bacteria; phylum Bacillota; class Clostridia; order Lachnospirales; family Lachnospiraceae; genus Eubacterium_Q. Next base: position 13,052 of record JAILMQ010000230.1, on the reverse strand, counting down.
TCATCTAAGGATTTATTTTTTCCCAGCATTACCGAATCAATGAACTCATATGCTGTTTCGCTTGCTTTATCAAATTCTTCTTTTGTGAATTCTCTCGGATAAACTTCGAGATTCATTTCCTCCCGATTATCGGTTTCTTTATCATAGAGCTTTACCTCAACCATTCCGCTGTCCTGACCTGCTTCAGGCCTTGTTATTTTTAATGTGTCTGTTTTTCTCTCCGGAATAAAGCTGAGTCCAAATAAAACAAATGACAGAATTAACACCAGAATTATTAAATCCTGATATATCTTGATTACGTACTCTTTAGTATGATCAGTCAAATGTTTTCCACTAAATACTTTTACATGCCTGATCAGCTTCTGAATTTTTGATACTGCATCAAGTGGAGTAAGATCATAAAACATTGCTGCAATACCAAAAATAATATTTTCACCATCCTTATATTTGCTGTAGTTTTTTCTACTGATTATCGCCAGCAGTATGATAATCAATACGACTCCCAAAGAGATATATCTTATCAAGCCGATCCCCTCCTTCTTTAATTTATTTCAACGATTCGTTTCCCCAGATAATCAGCTGCAAGATTGACTGACAGAGCAATAGTCATAATTAAAGTACCTGTGATACCTCCATAAAGCGGACTTAAAAAATCTCTGTTGGTTAATCTTAAAAAAAGAAGTATCAAAGAAGGCATAAATACCATTATCTGTTGTTCGAGTTTTTTCGCTGCTACTATCACTTCCAGTTCTTCCCTCAGCTCGATCTCGCCTACTATCTTTTCAACTGTATCTTTAATTACTTTTATTGCATTTCCTCCGGTTCTCTTAATCGTAGATATCACATCCACAAAATCATATATTTCCTCTATATCCAGGTTTTCAGCAAAATCCTTGAGGGCCTTTTCAAATGAAATGCTCAGGTTCAGTTTTTTCTCCAACAGCTTTATCTCTTTTACAATTTTTGCATTCTCTCCATACATAGGGCTGATTTCCTGCCCCGCCATTATGATGGCATTCTCCATTGATTTCCCTGCCTCAAGAACGCTTTGCATTGCAATGATCATATTTTTAAACTGTATCAATATTTTCTGCTTGTTCCTTATCTTTACACTTTTATACCTTTGTCTGAATGCATAAATTCCAACCACCACTCCGGCAGGAATTCCAAGAATGGATTTGTAATAAACCCATACACTTCCAATCATCAGAAAGACCGACCAGGGTACACAACTAAGTTTATCCTTTGCATCTCCAAGGCTTCTGCTTTTACCTAAGCCTTTGTCTCTTCCTACTTTTTCCATTACATTTCCCTGAGTTTATTGATAATTTTCCTGATAAACCTCGAAAACTCCTGCACTCATAAGTTTCCCTACATTTACCAGATCATTAATTTTTCTCAATTCACCTACAACCTTATTTTTCCGCACATCCGTTTCTACAAAACGATATAATTCTCTTGTTATGATTTCGTCATTTTCCACGCCCAACACCTCTCTTATTTCCAAAACTTTTCTGGACTTATCTCTGAGTCTTCCAAGATGAACAACCACATCCAGAGCAGAGGATATTTGCTGTCTCACTGCTTTTAGTGGAAGATCCGCTCCCATCAGAACCATCGATTCAAGTCTCAGTAACATCTCCGCTCCTGAATTAGCGTGACCCGTGCTCAGACTGCCGTCATGTCCTGTATTCATAGCCTGAAGCATGTCTATTGCCGCAGCATCTCTTACCTCTCCAACGATCACCCGATCCGGTCGCATTCTGAGACTGCACTTAATAAGATCCCGGATTGTGATCATATGCTTTCCCTCAACATTAGCATTTCTGGCTTCCAGCCTTACAAGATTATTTATGGTATTGGTCTTAAGCTCTGCAGAATCCTCGATGGTAACAACCCTTTCATCATCAGGAATGTATTCTGTAAGAGCTCCCATAAATGTTGTCTTCCCTGCTCCGGTACCCCCGGAAATGAAAATGTTGTATCCCGCTTTTACTAGCAGACCAAGGAAGCCTGCCACTTGCTCGTCAATAGCCCCCAGCTCTATCAGTTTCTTCATGTCCAGCATTTCCTTTGGAAATTTACGTATTGTCACAGCGGAACCATCTACTGATATTCCCTTCAAAACCACATTTATTCTTGAGCCATCCGAAAGCACCGCATCCACTATGGGGTTCGTTTCATTTACCATCCTGTTGGCTTCGCCTACGATCTGCTGAATGACTGTCATCAATCTGTCTGGGTCTTCAAAGGTTTTTTCTGATCTTTCAATCCTTCCGTTTTTTTCAAAGAAAATGTTGTCCGGACCGTTTATCATTATTTCTGTTATTTCATCGTCCTCCAGAAAGTCAGATAAAACATCAAATCTGCGGATGGAATTAAAGATTTCATTCTTTAACTGCAGCTTTTCCTTTAATGGTATGTAACTGCCTCTGGCTTCCATTACAATGCAGTTATCTATCAGGCCCTGCACATCCTCATCTCTGATTTCTCCAGTAAGGTCCATCTGAGTCAGGACTGCTGATTTTAGTTTGCTTCTAAGTCCTTCTTCCATTCCTGTCACCATATTTATATCTATATCTACTTTTCACACACCTCTTACTTTTATTCGTTCCCATTTGTTCTTAGCTTCCACACAGTTTTGACAAGTTCTTCTTCACCCAGGTTGGAGTCAGGTACATCTACAGGGGTAAATTTACTTAATATAGATCGTTTTCCAACGTCTTTCATCAGTTTGTTAAATACCTCTATTTTTTGCTTTGACTTCTCATCTCCCAGAACAGGCATATATAATCTGTCAAAACATTCAAACACTGAAAGATCTCCGAGAACAGAAGAACCTATGTCAAATACTATGCTTGTAAATCTGCCGGTTTCGAGAAGCAATCTTACCAAAGTATTTATATCCGAAGATGAAACATCGTGTATATCCAGATAGGTTCCTGAAATCCCCAATATATGAATACCATTTTCTTCAAAAATACTGTGATTAATTGCTTCCTTAATATCCGACGAATTAGTTTTTAAAAGATATAGAATATCTGTATTTATTTCCGTTCGATCTACAGAATAATCTTCTAAACTTACATATAAACCACCTCTAACCTCGTCATAGCCGGCCAGTGTTTTGGCTAGTAATGTCTTCCCACACCTTCCGATGGGTGAAAAAACACCTATTACCTCAGTAACCTTCGTAACATTTTCTGATTTAAACACCAGATGGTTTTTAATTTGTTTACAGATAATAGCTGCCTGCTGATATTTGAAAATCCCTTCTTCTTCCGAGTCTGCCATCTGCCAGCCCTCTGACTCATCTCTGAATTCCATGAGTTTCACTGTTTTTACATCACAGTAAAAAAGTTTCCCGTCTACTTTTTCACATCTGGATATATCGTCAGTAAGTATCAGATCAAGATCCTGGACACTCAGGTATTGGGCAAGTGCCTTCATACTTGAAAACATTGTCATTTTAATTCCAGATTCTTTGTTTTCATTTGAATAATCCATGATCGCGGCTGCATATTCCAAATCGCTATCACAAACACCTACTCTGTAGGTTTTCATCTTTGAAGCCTCCTTCCCTTTTATATTTCACCGGCTATGTTTTTCGGTGTGTTGGTATCTTATCAATTTGAAAATGTAATTAAAATAAGTCGGATGCAACGATTTCGTGCGCACGGATTCCGTGCTTTTTTTTCTGGCCAATTTTTTGCTTTTCTCAAAATATGGGGTTCTGATTTCATATGAACAACAAGGTATTACGTTATTTCTCTCATTTGCATCAAAAAAGGGCAGCAAAATGCTACCCTTTTTCATTCAAACCCAGTCAAATATTCTGATTTTCTGACCATTTATGACTGAATTAATCTGAAATCTTATATATTATTAACATATCCTTTTGGTGATTATATACTACCTTTTCATCCTGATTCTAATCGTTTATCGTTTATTGTTTCATGCGGCTGCGTAACGATCTATGATATGAAGGTATTCCTGCCATTCAGACTCAAGTATTCTTTTGGTTTCCCCCTCTGCCAGAAATACTGCCCGGTCCTTACACTCTGAAACAAGTTTAAAAAGCTCCGGTCCACATGAGGTACGTTCAAAATCCTCTGTATAGCTTCTTACAAGTCCCCACCAACCTTCATACCTGTTTCCATCAATATCAATAATCTCCTGATATACCCGTATTGCCGAAGCATAATCAAATACCTGATAAAGATATTCCCCTGCAGTTTCTAATAAATCTTCAACCTTCCTCATTTTTGGTACCTCCACCGCGAATCTGTTATTTTATGATTTTATTCTAGGCTCCATACCTTAATGTTTTTGACATGATTTCTTATTTTTTTCTTAATTTTATATAAACAAAAGACCACCAGAGTACTCCGATGGTCCTTAAAACATCTTTATAAATCAACTATTATGCTTTTATTTATTTTCTTCATCACCCTCGATGTATTTATTAAGTGTATCTACTACATCATTCAGGTTGTATGGCTTTGCGATATAATCATCCAGCTGATTCTGCATGATTCTCTCTTTATCACCAAACATTGCTCTTGCTGTAACTGCAATGATAGGAAGTCTTTTCTTATGATTATCAGCCTCTATCTTACGAATCTCCTGGGTTGCTGCGATACCATCCATTACAGGCATCTGAACATCGAAGAGTGCTGCATCATACTTCTTCTCTTTATAAAGCTCAACAGCCTTCTCACCATTTTCTGCAATATCATAGGAGAAGCCGGCCATACCAAGAAGCTTTCCGATAACCTGCTGGTTAACAGGCTCATCCTCTGCAACAAGGATACGTGCGTTCTTTCCGTTTGCATTGTTGATTGAGTAAAGAGCTGCCTCTTCCTTAGCATCCTCTTCTTTCTTAGCTTCTGCTTCTGCAGCCTTTACAACCTTAACAGGAATCTCTGCAATAAATGTAGAACCAATTCCTTCTTTACTCTGTACTGTAATAGTACCATTCATAAGCTCTGTAATCTGCTTGGATATTACAAGACCAAGTCCGGATCCACCATATCTACGTGTATCTGATGCATCAACCTGAGAGAATCTCACGAAAAGCTTACTCATGTTTGCATCGGAGATACCAATACCTGTATCAGCAACTGCCATACGGAGTCTTATCATATCATCTTCACTATCCAGAGCTGCAATCTTAACTCTTACGCCACCGTCAGATGTGAACTTGATAGCATTTGAAAGGAGACAGTTAAGAACCTGCTGTATTCTCTGTCCGTCTGCACGAACCAGCTTAGGAATGTTGTTACCAAAGGAAAGATCAAGTGCGATATTCTTTCCATCTGCTTCAGGAACATGAGCTGCAACTGTTTCTTCAATCGCTGCCTTGATATCACAGATCTCTTCTTTAATCTTATACTTACCAGCTTCCAGCTTACTGATATCAAGAATATCATTAATAAGTCTGAGAAGATTATCTGCACAATTCTTTGCTGTAATAAGGTTATCTCTGTAATCCGCCTGAAGATCATCAGCCATAAGTGTAAGCTGAATCATACCCAGAATACCATTGATAGGGGTACGGATCTCGTGACTCATGTTAGCAAGGAACTCTGCCTGAGTCTTATAAGCAGCATTTGCATCCTTAATGGCACTTGAAAGCTTAGCTTCTGTTTCCTTCTGCTCAGTCACATCGATAACTACCATGTTGATGTAATCAGCCTCGGACTTATACATAACTGTATTGAATACCTTTCCGAGCTTTTCCATAGTTATCTCTACATCCATCAGGTCACCCTGCTTTGTTCCGGATGTATTATATGCCTTAAACCATGCATTGATGTCCTGAAGGACTTCAATATTACTTTCTCCAAGAATCTTTCCAACAAACTCTTCTCTGTCGAGATTGAAGTAGCTTCCAAATGTATTGTTTGCATCTTCAACCTGATAACCGATTACGTCCCCTGCAGGATCTATGAGAATCTTAGCCTGGGCAAAACCAATAGGAAGATTCTTAAACAATTTTCTGTATTTGTCGCTCTGAGTTTTTTCCTGAGCCTGCTCTGAACCGGAATTGATAATTATAAATACCGCAACTGCCTGAAGCACTACCATTACAATTCCGACAACTATGAGATTTTTGGAAAGTATCACACCTACTATTCCAAGGACTGCAATGATTGCAGCTGTAATTATCGCCAGCTTCTGTGGCTCCATTTTCTTTAATTTATCCATGACAACTCCCCTTTTATAAACTACCCTTGATTATATATCATTTCACATTTTCATTCAATTATTATTCTGACTTTTCTAATGAATTATCATCAACCTTTTTTTCATCTTTTTTCTTAGTATATCTTACATAATAAAATGTAATAACAACGTAAATCATCCAGCTGATTATAGTAATGATTATGCCCAGAATTCTTCCCGGTGGAACATATTTGAGATATATCTCATGGGTTCCCGGCTCAGCCCAGATTCCCAGAAGTCCTCCACATATAATATCCAACTCCTCCGGATCCTGTTTTTCGCCATCTATATACACCTTCCATCCCTCATCGTATGGAATAGAAGTAAATATTATCTGACCTTCCTCAAGATTGATCTTGCCTTTTACGGTATTATCAGTAACCTCTGAAACAACCATATCATGCTTGGAAAGATATGCTCTCAGCTGTGCCAGTGCATCTTTATCAAGCTGTGACATATACATAGATACTGTTCCGCTTGGAGAATAACTGTCAGAAAACTGGATACAGATTCTTACCTCATCTCCCTCGGACAGTTCACCAAGATCCATCAGCTGGGTCTCATATCTTCCGGAAGCCTTCTGCTCGCCATTCAGATAATAAACAATATTATCGATATAGTTTGCCCTGCAGTTAAGGAAGTATCTTCCATCCTCTTCCATTATGGTTGTTGCATCAATCGATATGGTATCGCCGCTTCCGCCACTATATCCGATAATATCAGGTGAATTATCATTATAGCTCGGCATGCAGTTTTCCCCATTTACAGCATAAACCGGATGAACTTCCCTGTAGATGTCTCCAACTCCTGCTGCATTTTTAGCGAAGCCATTTAAAGATACTGAGGACTTATAGGTTGCAAAATCCCACTCCAGAGATGCATCTTCATCCACTGCAAAAGCAACCGGCAAGGCACTTTCATTTTCATAAACACGTGTTCCCTCATCCTCAAGAAGCAGCTTATAATCATTCTGTGCAGGGAAATAATCACCATCCCTGAGATAGATATATCTTATTCCCAGAATATCATTTGTTACCGGAGATGCACCGTTATACAGATATTCATTGGCACCGGTATAGAATCCCATATAAGCCATGGTATCCACCATGTCACCCCTTACTGTGGAGCAAAATGTGCCTAAACTCTTCATGTTATCGAAGGTGTTTTCGTCCAGCATCCTCGGAGAAACAATTTCCTGCCTGTAGAACTTAAGGCCCTTTTCCTCTGCCTTTTCCTCTACTTCGCTGACCACACTTTCCATTGTATCAGCATACTCCATGTAGTATTCACCATCAGCCACTCCATGATCTGCAATTCCGGCCCACGCATTTATCAGAATCTCAACTGACATAATAGAACCGATGATGATGGTAGTAGCCTTCGCGGGAATAACATCCTCTCTTCTGAGAAGAAGGAGTATGGCATATACAGTGATAAGTGAATATGAAATGATCATCAGGGTCTGTGCTGAATAAAGACCCTCCAGATTGGTTTTATAATATACAACCGCAAGGAATCCGCTGCAAAGCAGCACTCCCGAAATAATGGATACAATATGTGTCTTCTTCAGCTTTGACATCGCTTCATAGCACATAAGAAGCGTCACAAAGATATAAAGGAATGAAAATCTGTTTGGTATACCATACTGATTATGGAATCCATGCCAGATAAAGTTCAGCTTCTCCTGATTCATACTGACTATCATAAATGCCACAAGAAGAACCTTCCTGATCTTCTCAGGTACCGGAATCTTGTTTGAACATATATATATGAAGGTCATCATAAGAGTTAATGTTCCGGCATAAAGATTGGCTGAACCATCAAAGGAATCCATGGTTACAGGTGTGGAAAGGAAGAAATGTGACTTAAGCATTTCCAAAAATCCCTGATACCAGTTCCAATCCGGTATTGCAGTTCCGGATGAAGCAGTTTTTGTTATAGCCAGATATGCAGTAAGCAGCGCGATGGCTGACATACCTGCTGCCAGAATAGAACAGCCGGCGAATCTAAGTCCGTCAAATATAAATTTCTTGAAATTCTCATGTCCTGTTGCAAGGAACCAGAGAACCAGGAATATACATATAATAAAAGATATATAATAATTACAGAACATACTGTAAAAAAGTGCAATGGTATAAAGTCGCGGATCTTTTTTAGCTATAAGCTTTTCATATCCCAGAATAATAAGTGGGAAGATCATAATACAGTCCAGCCAGTTCAGATTCCAGTAATATCCACAGATATAATTATTCAGAGCATAGCCTAAAGAAAGAGCTGTAATAAAAAAGTTATTCTGTGGTTTATCCTTTCTTCTGGAAAGAAAAAGTCCAAAAAGACCGGCTGAAATTATTATCTTAACTGATACCAGTGAAGAGAACATTGCTATGATTCCCTTTCTGGTAAAGAACACGATTATAAGATTAAGAGGAGAAGCCATGTAATAAAGAAGAAGTGACTGGAAATTCTGTCCCAGTCCAACATCCCAGGTATAGGCAAGACTCTTTCCTGTTTTTAACTTGTCCTGATAATCACTCAAAAAAGGTACATACTGATGTATGCTGTCTACCAAAGTAAAGGAGCCTCCACCAAAGGGAGCAACCTTGTGATATATCATAAGAGCAAGCATGAAAACAGCCGTAATGGCCATGGCTATAATCCATGACCAGTTACGACCAAAAAATCCGGTCTTTTTCTTTTGAGTTTTCTCTTCAGTCATTTATGTCTGTCTCCTAAAAAATCATTTTTATTGTTCTGCAGCAAGCAGATAAATAAGTGGAGAATTCCAGTAAACTGCCACTTCATTTGTTGAATAACTCTGTACATTATCAACATAGCACATTGCAGCCTTCTGTCCTGAAAGAACAGCCTGTGCATAAGGATCTTCCAGACGGGATGCAGGGCCACCAACAAGCATTCCCGGTGTTGCCTCACCTATTACCTGTGAAGGTCTGTGATGAGGATTCTTAGGAGAGAACACTCCATAACCGGTTACGAAACAGTATCCCATGGAGTTTGCTCCAAGAAGATAATCCAACTGTTTCTTTGCTATATTGCTGTAATTGTCATCTGCAGTTATATTTGCTGCCATGCTGAGAAGCTGTCCGTTGTTTGCAACATTCATATTACTTCCCCAAGGATAATCTTTTCCAAGAGCCATGAAATATGAATCCTCAGCCATCTTATCCAGAAGCTCATCTGCCTGGGCACTAATCTGTTCCACTCCGATATCTGCCACTTCAACATCACCGGATTTAGCCAGATCATAGTCAGCATAGGTTGCCATAGCGGCCCAGCCCAGTCCACGGTCTACTCCTTCCGCTGCTGATAATTTCTTCACAGTATCAAGAAGTTCTGAATCTCCTGCAAGATAAAGCTCTGCAGCAGCCCAGTACTTTTCATCTAATGTATTTGCATCCGGATATTCTCCGGTAACTATATCTTCAGGATTGGTATATCCCTTATCATCCTCTACATCCTTAATATAGTCCCAGGCCTGAAGCGCAGCCTGATATGCAGCTGTTGAGAACTCAAGATCATAATCCTTATAAAGAACTGAAGCCTTTGCCATTACTGCAGCAAAATCACCTGTTGCAGCAGTGGATATAGGAGCAAGATAAAGAGTATCCTTTTCCTCCTCCGGACCTACTGTTTCAGGGAAATTAAGGCAAGTAACCTTGTGATATACTCCACCGGTTTCCTCATCCTGCATCTTAAGCATCCAATCCAGTTCGAAACGCGCTTCATCAAGAATATCAGGAATCTCATTTCCACTTTCAGGAATTCCTATATCATCGGCTGTCAGCTGATAATCCTCATATGCTTCCATAAGATCAGCAACTGCCTGTGCACCTGATACTACATAACGACCATAGTCTCCTGCGTCATGCCATCCGCCCGAAACATCTTTCTTTTTTGATTTATCATCATAGACTACTGCCTCGCCTGTATGACATTTGCCATGCGCAAAGTCTCCAACGATGCTTCTGTCTGTTTCCACACCACATCTCTGTTTATAAAGCATAAGTACTGCATCTTTATAAATGTCTGTGTATGGATCATCTTCTATTGAGAATTCAAAGCTGGATCCCTCTTCAGTAAATACATAATACCTGCCGGGAATATTCAGCTCGGAAAAGTTAGCCTGCTTTGTGTAACATCCGGAACCAAGATCATATACATATTCTGTAAGCTTCCCTGCATATACAGTCTCATCTGTCTCTGCATCACAAACAATAAACTCTTCTTCATCACTTCTTCCTGATTTAACTATAGCTATTTTCTCATCATCAGCCTTGTAACCAACCTGATCAACTGCTACATTTACATATCTTGGAAGTTTCTGTACAACCTGGGCATTGGATGCATCCTTAACAACCAGCATGATGTTGTCGATATATATATTATGCTCTCCCGGATCCTCTGTCATATCTTCCATCATACCCATATTAAATACAATTCTAGGTGCAGGATCCGAATCCTCTGTCATTTCAAAATCAACAGAAAAGTTCCTTACCTCAGGGCCAATATCTATATATTCACCCTGATATGCATGATAATCTCCACCATTCAGCTGGAGTCTGTATTCAATCTTTCTTTCTATGTCAGATGATATGTCAAAGCTGTAGGTATATACGGCTCCCTTGCTCAGACTGAAACCATCCCAATAAGCCTGGTTCGCATAATCCAGCTTACCGCAGGATTTTATCTTTGCAACAAGCTTACCGTCTTCAGCAGCAAGAGCATACTCTCCACCCTGCATGTATTCAAAAAATCCGTCGATATCACCATCATCAAAGTTTATATCTACAAGAGTGTCACCGATCTGCAGCCCACCGCCATCCTCTGCATCTGTGTTAGATGCAAGGCTTTCAGGAGTTGCTGCCCCGGTTCCTTTTAAACTGCTTTCAATGGGAAGTTCTGCTTCCATCTCATCATCAGCTTCTTCTACTTCCGGTTCTGCTTCCTCTTCTGCCTCAGTTACTGCTTCCGTAGTATCTGTTTTTTCAGAGCTTTTTTTACCGCATCCTATAACACCTACTGCCATAACAGCTATCATAGAACAGGCAATTAACTTCTTAATTCTCATTCCACCCTCCAATTAATTCAGGTATTTAATAACCTCTTGAAAATCCATCTCACCGCCAAAGATTGAAAGTGCACTTCCAATTGTAACATCTATCTTTTCATTTCCCAGCTTCTTTATCAGTTCAAGATCCTCAAAGTTTGAAACTCCGCCTGCATAAGTTATGGGGAGGTTTCCTTCCCAGCTTCCAAGGATTTTGATCAGTTCGCTGTCTATTCCGCTTTTCTTTCCTTCCACATCAACAGCATGTATCAGGTACTCATCTGCATATTCACTAAGTGTGGTAAGGGTTTCATGATCAAGTTTCATGTCAGTAAACTTCTGCCATCTGTCAGTTACGATATAATAATCCTCACCCTTCTTCCTGCAGGAAAGATCCAGAACAAGATGTTCCTTCCCAACAAGCTTCACCAGAGACTTAAGTCTGTCATAATCTATCATTCCATCTCTGAACACAAAGGAAGTTACAATTACATGAGAGGCGCCCAGCTTAATGTATTCTTCGGCATTTTCCGTATTCACTCCACCGCCGATCATAAAGCCGCCGGGGTATTCCTTCATGGCTTTTGAGGCTTCCCTTATATCTTCTCTATACTCCTTTGAATCAGATCTGTTAAGAAGTATGATATGACCACCCGGCAGATTACAGCTTCTATATAGACGTCCGTAAAATGAAGCATCATGCTCAGAAACAAAATTCTCGTCAGCACCGGTTATATCATCCAGTGAACCACCAACTATCTGTTTAACCTTACCGTCATGTATATCTATACAAGGTCTGAATTTCATACCCGTTTCTCCTTTTCCTTTTTTCGGTCATCCGTATGTCATATGGTGTCAAAAGGTACTTTTGATACCCACATCTTTACATATTTTTCTAAATTAACCCACATAATCACAGAAAAGCACTACCCTACATTCTATCATTAAATGTAAAGTAGTGCTATCTTATTTTTCTATTAAATATCTCTACTGACTATTATATATGCTATAGCAATTATCTTTTGGAGTAATCCCCCAATCAGCCATATAATCCATAAACATAAGTTTCTGCTGATTTTTTATTGTTTTTACGTATGATTTTGGAACTTCAATCTCTTTATATGTAATATTATATATTTGTTTTGTACCTGCTTTTTTTGTTATTTTTATAGGCTGTTTCTTGGAATTATATTTATAAGAATAGGACCTTCCAACTATACCTTTTCCTGCATTTATACTTTTTAACATACCATTAGGATAGTATTTAAACCTGGCAGTTATTACATTTTTTGAATCATATACCATACCTTTTGAGTCATCAAACCAAGGTTCAATAAAAGATGTTTTGACCAGCTTATTTTTTTTATAAAACCGTTTTTCTTTATAAGTACCCTGTATCTGATCAACTTTATTTTTTGTTTTCCAGGTTACAGTTTTAACACGACCGTTTTTATAACATTTATATTGTATTATTGATCTGCCATCTTTCTTTAAGGATTTTAATCTGTTCTTTTTATCATACTTAAACTCTGTTGTTTTACCTTCTGCATCAATATACTCTACAAGTTTTTTTCCTTTATATTTAAATTTGGAAATACTGGTAACTTCACCAACCTCGGGGCAATATGTTACATTTTCTAAAAGACCGTTTGTATCATAAGAATATACTCGCCCTCCCCATTCCTTCAAATATACATCTGATACTACACTTATCTTAACCTTCTCTTCAGCTGCTTCAGAAACACTTACAGGAGCAGAT
>JAILMQ010000221.1 GCA_024692605.1 Eubacterium sp. | reverse complement strand
GATTCTTGAATAATCATATGTACTAAGCTGTTCCTCCGCCAGGAAAAGTGAACTGTCCTTACCCTGATCAAAAGAAAGAACCGGATAGTCCTGAAGATCTTTCATGGAGATAGACTTCTTATCCGCCAGAGGATGAGTACTGCTTATATAAACAAATGTATCGCATGTGAAAAGCTCTTTAAACTCCAGATTGTTAACGGAAAAGAGTTTCTTAAGAACCTTCTCATTAAAATCATTTATATAAAGAACACCTATTTCTGATTTGAAATTCTTAACATTTTCAATAACTTCCATGGTTCTTGTTTCATGAACCGCAAACTCGAAGCTATCCATTCCATACTGCTTTACAACCTCAACAAAGGCTTTAACCGCAAAGGAATAATGCTGCATGGAAACACTGAACTTGTGTCTGTTCTTTTTATCTATATAGTGATCCGAAAGGATATTAAACTGGTCTGTGACCTGTCTTGCATAACCAAGAAACTCTTCGCCCTCAGGAGTAATAAGTATTCCCCTGTTAGACCTTAAAAAAATATCAAAACCAAGTTCCGATTCCAGCTCCTTTACGGCGCCGGACAGACTTGGCTGTGATATAAAGAGTTTCTTTGCCGCTTCATTCATCGAACCACAGTCAGCTATTTCTATTACATACTTCAACTGTTGGAGTGTCATATTCCACCTCGTAACCCATTGGGGTCAGACCCCCTTGGGTTGTTTTATCAACCCAAAGGGGTCTGACCCCAATGGGTTACTCAATAAACCTACTGAATTATATCAATTCACAAAGCCTCTTTCAAGATATCAACAAATTTCTTATGATCCAGTTTTACGTAGTGTCCAACGGAGCCGTTACGCGTAGCCCGCTCTGCCATGATTTCAAAATCTTCCGAGCCGATTCCCAGCTCTCCAAGGCTTACGGCAACTCCCAGACTCTTAAAGAATTCCTTTAACTTGTCTGACAGGATAAGGGCACGCTCTTCTTCGGTATGATCATAGGAATCAACTCCAAATACTCTTGTTGCAAGAAGTGCCAGTCTCCACGGCTTTACCTTTGCTATATACTTAGTCCATGCTACAAAAACGATTGCCATTCCTTCACCATGAGTTATGCCATATTGAGCGGACAGTTCATGCTCAATTCTGTGAGAACCCCAGTCAGCACTTCTTCCTGCATCCAGGAAGTTGTTATGAGCAACGCTGGCAAGCCACTGAATCTCTGCCTTTGCATTTATATATTCCGGGAGGGTCGAAAGCTCATCAGTGATCTTATAATCCACGCTTCCATCTGCAAGGGTTACTCCATATTTATTTATCAGTTCTATCGCTCTTGTACCATTCAGAAGAAGCGCTTTTATGGCTCCTTCAATAAGATAATCCGTAGTATCTGAATTCTTTTCATCCGAGAAGTAGCGTTCCAGCAAATGTGCCAGAACATCTGCAATACCTACAGAGGTCTGATATTTGGGAAGCTTTACTGTATAGGCCGGATCCATTATGGCAAACTTCGGTATGATCCTGTCATCCTCAAAGCCCAGCTTCCACTCGCCATTAGAAATGATGGCTGCATTTGAAGTTTCCGAACCACTGGAAGCGGTTGTTGCAACAACTCCTATTGGAAGAACCTTCTCCGGGATAACACCCTTATCGAAGAAATCCCACACGTCGCCATCATAAGGTATTCCGATGGAAACTGCCTTGGCTGTATCGATGGAGCTTCCACCGCCTACAGCCAAAATAAAATCTACATTTTCTTTTTTTCCGGTCTCTACCAACTCTCTCACAAGCTCTACGGTAGGGTTAGGTACTACATTTCCATTTTCAATCAGTTTAATACCAAGCCTGTCTGTCGCTTCCTTCACAGTCTGATATATACCCAGATCCTTAATGAAGTCACCGCTATATATCAGAAGAAGCGACTTAACAGATTCGGTCTCCAGGAGAGCATTTATTTTTTCTATACTCCCCGCTCCGAAAATGATCTTCGCGGGGTTATAATATTCAAAGTTAATCATTTATATTTACCCATTCTGTCTTAAAAAAGTGGAACTACTGCTCCATCATAGGTTGCATTGATATAATCGCTGATTTCCTTACCCTGAAGTACTTTTACAAGAGCCTTAAGAGCCTCGTCATTTTCCTTGTCAGGAGATGTGGCGATAATATTTCCATATGTCTGAGCTGCAAGACCATCATTTGCTTCTACTGCAAGGGCATCCTTAACACTGAGACCACCTTCGATTGCATAGTTACCATTAATGACTGCTACTTCTACATCAGGAAGTGCCTGAACAAGCTGCTCCGGTGCAAGTTCCTTGAACTCAATGTTCTTTGGATTATCTGTGATATCAGCAACTGTTGCATTGATTCCTGCATCATCCTTAAGTGTGATGATACCTTCCTGCTGAAGGAGAAGAAGTGCTCTTGCTTCGTTTGTTACATTGTTAGGAACTGCTACAACTGCCCCATCCGGAAGATCTGCAAGTGACTTTGTTTTTCCTGCGTATACTCCAAATGGCTCATAGTGGATAGCTCCGATGGATACCAGATCAGAACCGTTCTCTTCGTTGAACTGTTCAAGATATGGAACATGCTGGAAGTAATTTGCATCAAGACTGCCTTCGATTACTCCTGTGTTAGGTGTTACTGAATCCTCAAGCTCTACTATCTCAAGTGTGATTCCCTGCTCAGCAAGTATTGGCTGCGCTTCTCTCAATATCTCAGCATGTGGGGTAATGTTTGCTCCTACCTTGATGGTTACAGGATCACCTGTATAAACTGCTTCGCTATCTGTTTCAGATGCATCATCATTAGCTGCTGCAACTGTTTCAGTTTCATTTACATCACTTTCAGGTTCTGACTCTGAAGTAACCTCTGCCTGCTCAGAAGCAGGTGTATCAGTCTGTGATGAATCCTTGCTTCCACATCCTACTGCACCAAGTAAAAGTGCAAATCCAATTCCTACTGCTATAATCTTCTTTCTCATAATTATTTTCCTCACTTTCAATTTTTCAGAAATTAGTGTTTATTTATATGTGACTGATCAATCCCTTTCGCCTACTAATGAAATAGGTTTTTGAATATGCGACTACTATAATACCCATAGCCATTAAAAGCAAATCCTTGATTCCTATACTTAGCTATAGGTTTTATTTATAACTCCTAAATCCGCATTAGGCTTTGCGAAGTCGTTTTGAAAATATTACTCCACTTTCCTGGACTATCCATACCATCAGGATCAGGATAGTAACTGTAACCCACAAAACATCCTTCTGGTATCTGTAATATCCATACTGAAGGGCTATGGCACCCAGTCCGCCACCACCAATTACTCCTGCCATTGCTGAATAGCCTAAAACAGTTGCTATATTTATAGCTGCACCAAGTACCAGGGATGGCCCTGCCTCAGGCAGAATAAAATGTGTAACTATGAAAAGAGGGCTTGCTCCCATGGAATTTGCTGCTTCAATAATCCCTGACGGAACCTCATTAAGAGAGGACTCCACCATTCGGGCCACTATGGGGATTGCACCTATTGTAAGTGGAACTATAGATGCAGTGGTACCGATGGAAGCACCAACTACGAATCTGGTAAATGGAATAAGCAGCACCAGAAGAATCAGAAAGGGTAGCGACCTGCTTATATTCACTATGGCACCTACTACAACATTTACAGCTTTATTTTCAAAGAGTCTTCCCTTTGATGTTGTATAAAGAAGGATTCCCAGCGGAAGTCCTACGATATATGCAAAGATTGACGCAAAGAACGTCATCTGAAGGGTTTCAAAAATACCCTTTATAATTGCTTCTCTTATATAATCTGACATTATTTTCTCCTTTCCTGCTAATAAATCTATCTGTTATTTAAACACTTGCAACACTCAGTCCCCTGGACATAAAGTAGGCCAGTACCTTATCCTGATCTTCTTTTCTTTCCGGAAGTTCAAGTACCATCTGTCCATAACCTATTCCACCTACACTCTTGGTATTGGCACTGAGAATATTAACCTTCTGCCCGGTCTGGGCTGCAAGATTTGCAATAAATGGTTCATTTGCAGAAAGTCCGTCAAACACAACTCTGATAAGCTTACTGTCAGGTCTGCTCCCTTCAAAGGTACTCTGGATTTCTTCAACCTTCTGCGGAAGTACAAGATTCTTTGCTGCAGCTGACTTTGGGGATGTAAATATTTCTTTCACCTCTCCCACTTCAGCAAGCTGTCCGTTATCAATGATTGCAACCCTGTCACATATTTTTTCCACAACTGACATCTCATGAGTGATTATAATAACAGTAAGATCTCTGGTCCTGTTAATCTCCTGCAAAAGTGTAAGAATTTCCTCAGTAATCTTTGGATCCAGTGCAGAGGTTGCCTCATCACAGAGAAGTACCTTAGGGCTTACTGTCAGGGCTCTTGCGATTGCCACTCTCTGACGCTGTCCTCCTGACAGCTGTGCAGGATAGCTTTTAGCCTTATCCTCAAGTCCAACCACCTTAAGCATTTCAATGGCAGTTTTCTTCCGCTCTTTTCTGCTTACCTTAGCTATTTTTAACGGTATCATTACATTTTCCAGAACTGTCCTTTGATTCAGCAGATTGAAACTCTGGAATATCATGGAGATAGACCTTCTTATTTTTCTTAGTTCAGCAGGTTTCAGCTCTCCTATATTTTTTCCATAAAAGTTCACCTGGCCTCCTGAAACTTCTTCCAGTCTGTTCAGTGTTCTTACTAGTGTGGATTTTCCGGCACCGCTCATTCCGATTATGCCGAATATCTCTCCTTCGTAGATTTCCAGATCAATCTTATCCAGGGCCCTAAACTGCTTACCTTCATTTTCGAAATCCTTGGAAACATTTTTCAGTTCGTATACAACCGGTCTGTCAGCCATAACTCTTCTCTCCTTTTTTAGAAACCTTATAAGCAAATATGCATAGAACCTTTATTCCTCAGATCCTATGCATATTCCTTTGGTGTTAATTATTAATATATTAGGGGTTTAATTTACTTTATATATTTACTGAATTGCATCTCTCCATGTCTGTGGTTTGAATTCATTGATGATAGGAAGAAGTCTCTTATCTACATCAATCTTAAGAATTGAGTTGAAGTTATTTGTTGCGATCATCTGACCAGCAAAGCCAACAATTACTACTATCTCCTGATCATTCCAGAACTTTCTGAGTCCCTCGAAAAGTTCATCTGAAACTGCTGTAGGATTCTTTACTGCCTGCTGGCCAAGTTCTGCAAGAAGCTTTTCCTTCTCATCATACTCAAGATTTGCAGGGTCAAGTCCAAGTCCCTTTACATCACTTATAAAGAAAAGTGAGCATAACTGGCATGAATTAGTTGTTGAAATTGAATGAGCATAAAGGATTGCATCCTTCTCACCGATTACTTCAACCAATCTGTTCCAGGATGTATACCATCCCATATATGCATCATAAGTTGCTGCATCATTCAGAAGTCCGGCCTTCATATTTGTAACTGCATTTCTTCCGGCCAGTTCTTCATATCTTTCTCTTTCTGCTCCGCTTGTTTCTTCAAGTTCTAAAAGTTTTACTCTTGCCATTTTTATCATTCCTCCGTTTGGTTTTGTTTTATGGGTGTATAATACAGCCTTATAGTTTATTTGTATAATCCTTATAAATTATAGTTGTTTATAGGCATTACCTATAACTAGAAAAGTCCTTTACTCAGATATCTGTCTCCTCTGTCAGGAAAAACAACAACAATATTTCCACTTTCTATTTCTTCCGCAAGTCTAAGCGCAGCACTGAGTGCAGCACCTGATGAACTCCCTGCAAGAATCCCCTCTTTAGCAGCCAGTGCCCTTGCAGTTTCAAAGGCTTCCTTGTCTGTAACCTTTATAACCTTATCCACCAGAGTTATATCCATGGTATCGGCTATGAAATCATTTCCTATTCCTTCTATATCGTAGTCGGCATGCTCTCCTCCACCGATTATTGAACCCAGAGGATCTGCAAGTACGCCTTTAATCTTTGGATTTTGTTCTTTAAGATACTTTACTATTCCGGAAAATGTGCCACCACTTCCTGCACCTGCAACAAGATAATCGATCTGACCATCCATCTGTCTATAGATTTCAGGTCCTGTTGTTTCATAATGCGAAAGTGGATTAGCCGGATTATGAAACTGCTTCATGGAAACTGCTCCCGGAGTTGCTGCTATTATTTCATCAGCCTTCTTATCCGCTCCAAGCATTCCACCCTCTCGGGGAGTACTAACTATCTCTGCGCCCAGAGCCTTCATAACCTTCTGTTTTTCAGTAGAGAATTTTTCAGGTACAACAAATATGATCCTGTAGCCCTTATTAAGTGCTGCAACAGCAATTCCTATTCCCGTATTGCCTGCAGTTGCTTCAACTATTGTTCCACCCGGCTTAAGGATTCCTTTTTTTTCTGCGTCCTCTATCATATACATTCCCACTCTGTCCTTTACGCTTCCGGCAGGATTCATAAGCTCAAGCTTGGCATATATATTTACACCTTCCTTAACTCCCATATGACCAATTCTCATTATGGGTGTATTACCAATCATCTCCTGAACATTCATAAAAACTTCCATGATGTTTCTCCTCTTTTTTCGATTATTTATTCCCTTTACTTTCCCTTAACTTCTTGTTATTTAGCTGACTGCTTTATAGCATTTTCTATATCATTGATAATATCCTCAGCATCTTCTATTCCCACTGACAGTCTGATAAGCTCATCTGTAATTCCAACTGCCTCTCTTATATCCCTTGGAATCGCCGCATGTGTCATTGAGGCCGGATGGCAAACCAGTGACTCTACACCACCAAGACTCTCAGCAAGTGTAACCATCTTTAAGCTCTTAAAGAACTTTTTATAATCATAGTCCTTCTTCAGAGTAAAGGAGATCATTGCACCGGGGCCATCCGCCT
This sequence comes from Eubacterium sp., assembly GCA_024692605.1. Classification (GTDB taxonomy): domain Bacteria; phylum Bacillota; class Clostridia; order Lachnospirales; family Lachnospiraceae; genus Eubacterium_Q. The sequence continues at coordinate 15,499 of JAILMQ010000221.1, read as the reverse complement.
GCTTCTTCTGAATCTCATATCCCGGATCTGTCTTAAGCCCCGGATAGTAAACCTTCTCAACATATCCGCTTTCCACCAGCCACTCAGCAATCCTTTTTGCATTTGCCACATGTCTGTCCATTCTTACACCAAGGGTCTTGATACCCCTTATCATCAGAAAGCTGTCCATAGGTCCGAGAATTCCTCCGATTGCGTTCTGCAGATAATAAAGTCTGTCAGCCAGTTCCTTATCCTTAACAACTATGAAACCTGAAACTGTATCACTGTGTCCTCCCAGGTACTTGGTTCCACTATGAACAACTATATCTGCCCCAAGTGTAAGTGGTCTTTGAAGATAAGGAGTTAAAAATGTATTGTCCACGATGGTAAGCTTTCCATATTCCTTCGCAAGCTTTGAAACAGCTTCAATATCCGTTACTGAAAGAAGAGGATTTGCAGGGCTCTCAATATATACAGCCTTTATCTTTCCGCCCGTCAGTTTTCCCTGTTTTTTGCTTTCTGCCTCTTCCTCCAGAACTCTCCTTACCTCATCGGTATTTGAAGTATCAACTATGGTAAAGTCCAGACCAAAATGCTTGAATACATTATCAAGTACTCTGAAGGTACCTCCGTAGATATTATCTGAAATGATCAGTCTGTCTCCCGACTGAAAACTTGAAAGTACAGTAGATATTGCAGCAAGTCCGGAGGCAAATGCCATGCCATATTCTCCCTGCTCCAGATCTGCCACCAGTTTCTCAAGTGCTGCTCTTGTCGGATTACCGGTTCTTGAATACTCCCAGCCTCTGTCCTCACCAAGGCCGTCCTGTTTATATGTTGAAGTCTGATAAATAGGAACATTTACTGCTCCCGTTGTTTCATCTCCGTCAATACCGCCGTGAATTAAAAGTGAATTGATCTTAATGCTCATTTTATTCTCCTCCTATTTTTACCAATTGAGCTTGGATTTTATTGCATAATTAAAGCGAGGCATGGATTTTTCCATTCCTCGCTTTACTTCATCAATCTGATTATCAGTTCTTAAGTTTCAGGCTATCTTTAGATATCTTTATCCTTACAGAACACGCGAAGAATGCTATTATCCAACGAATAACAGCAACAACAACATGTTCTATTGAAAGAATAAAAATGTATCATTTTTCTTTACCTGTCTCAAACAAATTATTCACCTACCAACTTAGTAGGTTTTACGATGTAAATATTTATAGCATATACAAATAATTCCTGTCAAGGTAAATTTTCAAAAAAAATGGTTCAGGCTGAGAATTTCCCTCAACCTGAACCGAATAATTAATTCTAAATACAGATAATTGTATTATATTACTACTCCGCGATAGTCTTCATCTCTTCTATTAACTTTTCATCAAGAGGTGCAGCTTTAAGCTTTTCCCAAGCCTTCTTTGCAATGTCATCAATCTTAGGTGGTATCAAATCTTCGTTTTCATATCGCCCATATCCACGGTAATGATTTGAGTACTGACCAACCTCCTGGCCATCCTTACATACCCAAACCTTCATATTTGGCTCCCCTTCGTGCACATTGTTTCTCGGGCGAAGCTCTACTACCCAAGAATCATTCTCAAAGATCACTACATTCTCCATTTGCAAGTACCTCCTCTATGTGGTTCTAATTTTTTTAACCTACAAACATATTCTAACATATAATACCAATTATGTCAGATTATTTTTTCAATAAAATGTAAAATCTTTCACAGTTTTTCATCGGCTTTTGAAGAGTCATTTCCCCATACACCTTCGCCCTGTCAAAACCCGCATAAACAGCCGCTTCTTTTATATCTTTTGCAAAGTATGCACGTTGCTTATGTACCTCGCAAACAACCTTTTCTTTATTATATCCATATCTGAATTTAAGAAAGTAGCTGTGGATATGATTTTCCTCATCATAAATGTTTCTCCACACATAAGAAAAATCCCCAAGATTTTCTTTATAGGTATAGCCATCCAGTGAATATCTGAAGAAATAGTCCGTCTTCATATCAAAGAGAAAAACCCCACCTTCCTCCAGATTATCATAGGCCGATTTCATTACCTTTTTCAGATCATCATTGGTCAGGATATAATTCATGCTGTCTCCGGTACTGAATATAACCTCCTGCTTTTCAGGAAGCTTCAATTCCCGCATATCCATATGAATATAGGTTATGTCTTTGCTTTTAGCTTCGGCCTCCGCCAGCATTTCCTCAGATATGTCGATACCTGTCATCTTGAAACCATAATCAGCAAATCTCCTGGTCATGGTTCCCGTACCACAGCCTATCTCAGTTATTTTAGCATCAGGCTTTACACCGTTTTTATATAAAAGCAGCAGGATATACTGCTCCCAGTCATCATAGGGAATATTGTCCATCATTCTGTCATATACAGTTGCAAAATATTTATACACCGCCATAATCACACCCTGACTTTCTTATCTATATAATATAGTGCTGCCACTCCGGCAAATGCGATCACCAGTACAAGTATCTGGTACCCGGTTATGACCTTTCCCATATGTTCTTCCCTAAGGAATTCAATGGATACCTTTGCCACTGCACAGCTAATAAGAACTATAGCTGCTACAATAGCTTTCCTCTGTTTTCTGATATAAAAGATAATTCCAAATAAAAATATGATCACAAAAACAACAGTCTCCAGAAGCTGTACCGGAAAATAATTACCATCCCCTTTAATCTCATATGTAAGTTTAAAAATACCATGATAAGGAATTCCGTTACAGCAGCCTGCAAAGTGACAGCCTATCTTAGCAAGACCATACATAAGAGGTGCCGTTATCACCCATGCAGAAACCGATTCCGCCACATGATCATTATGAATGAGTGCAGACAAAACTGCCCCCAGAAGAAGTCCGAGGGCACCACCTGCTCCTACAAATCCAACTCTTCTGATATTTCCTGACAGCGCTATGGAAACACAGGCTGAACATATCAGAATAGAAACAAATGTAAGTATCGCAGTAAAAATAATAGTTTCTTTTTTTACATTTGCCTTACTCATAAGTATGCAGGCAACTATCAGACCAATTATAATAGACGATGCTACTATGGGTCCATATATGTTAATCTTAAATTCAGGAATATAAATAGACAATTCTTTTCTCCCTGCTAATCAGATATTGCAATCCCTAAGACAAGAAATACATGATACAATAAGGACTATTACTCCGATTACTGCTAAAGCAAGCAGAATCAGATAAACAATCATAAGCACCTTTCCAAAGGTGCTATGTTTATACTTTACTCTTACCAAAATCATGAGTACCCATGCAGCGATATGGGCAGTTCCGATAATGAATATAAATAGATCAGTTACCTTATCTAACGCATCATTTTTTACTATCTCCGCATCCCTTACTACGCCCATAATTAAAGTAAAGACGGCAGGAATTACGAACATGCATATCAGAGAGACTATACACAGTATATTAGCCATTCTTCTGTCCTCAACCGTGTACTCCTGCTGTGGTCCCTGCACCGGAGGCTGCTGATACTGCATACCCGGTTTCTGCGGCTGTTGGTACTGTGGCTGCTGATACTGCATACCCGGTTGCTGTGGTTGCTGTGGTTGTTGATACTGCATTCCCGGCTGCTGCGGTTGTTGGTACTGTTGCTGCGGTTGTTGGTGCTGTGGCTGTCCATAATTATTTTGTTGATTAAAATTATTATTCTGATTGTCCATTATTTTACCTTTATCTTGACTGATATTGTTTTGGAAATAGAATTATACTTATCATTTCCTGCAGCAGTCACTTTAATCTTAACTGTGTAAACACCCTTCTTAAGTCCCTTTTTAATAGTAATTTTTCCAGTCTTTGCATTTACAGTTATTTTCTTATTGCCCTTAACCTTTTTATAAGTCAGCTTGCCGACCGCATTCTTTATGTTAAATGCCTTCGAAGCTTTAACAGATACATTTTTCTTTTTAACCTTAGCCTTCTTTACATTTACAGTTTTTGCTTTTACTGTCATTGTATTCTTAAGCTTAGCTGCCGGTTTTGGTGTGGAATCCTTCTTACCTTCATCAGGAGTAACATCCGGCTTATCCGGGGTAATTGGTTTATCCGGATCTACTGGGTCAACCGGGTCAACTGGATCATCCGGGTCAATAGGATTATCCGGCTTATCCGGATCCTCAGGATCAAATTCATATGTCTCATCATATTCTACATGATCACACCTGCTGCAGCATCTCTTCTTCTCGCCTGGGACAATATTTTTTTCATCATCATAATGAGCATACTTAGTTATTTCCCATTCGCCCATTTTATGACCTAATGCCATTACTTCTTCCTGATATTTCAGTCCGCATTCGATACAGGTATATTCCATTAATCCCGGCGAAGTACAGGTTGGTTCATGACCTTCAACAGGAGTACCCTCATCAGCCACATTTGACATATGACCGGTAGCAGGAATAATATCCCTTACCACCTTGTTACATCTTGTACAATGTCTTTCAAGTATCTTAGGCTGACTTAAGCAGTCGCCTCTCTGTATTACTACATAATCCTCATCAAAGTCATGAAGAGATACATTTATGTAACGAGTTTTCATTACGTTCGGGTTATCATTTGATTTAACTGTAATGGTTGTTGTTCCAATACCAACTGCAGTAACCTTACCCTTTGAATCTATGGTAACAACACTATCATTACCTGACTCCCAGCTTACATTCTTAGTATACTGAAAATCAGATGCTGCTTTAATCGCAAGCTGAAGGGTTGAATCCTCACATATGTATAAGTAGGATGAATGTCCTGTGTCATCCTCCATATCTGTTGGATAGATATAATCAATACCTGTGAGCTGCTGATTAATCTTATAATTTGCCTTAAGGTTAATATCTTCAGAAGGCATTATAAAGCTGATTTCTGTTTTATAATAATTTAATTCCCAATAATCATCCGTTGAAGTTCCATCAGTTGGACGAAGACTCGAAGGGCTCCTATCCCATCCGGTAAACTCACATCCTGCATCAGGCTCATTCCTGGTAACTGTTACTTCAGAGTTAGGCTTTACTGTAGCTTCGCTAAGACCCTTAAACTCCGGATACTCTGTTCCTTCATACACAACCTTGGCTATTGTACCGTTATCAAGCTTGATCTTCTGACCGGTAAATGCCACACTTACATTTATTTTCTGTGAAAAGCCGCCATCAGAACTTGTTGCCGTAATGGTACATTCTCCCTCTCCATTCACATAGAGTTTTCCTTTATATACCGTAACAACATCGTCATCACTTGTGATATATTTTATCTTCTGATTAGCCGCATCAGCAGGTACAATTGAAACACATTTCAGATCGTCCATGTTATAGACAATACCCGGACTGGTAAACTGAAGATTAGGTTTATTTAATTTAAGCCCTGTTACACGTGTAGTCCCAAAATAAAGAGAAGCTTTATCCGGTAATGTTATATTCAGAGAATTCCACTGTGACTCGCTTCCATCGAAAAATACATCTATTTCCTTAATATCATTAAATGCCGTCGAATTAATTCTTTTAATTGAGGCTGGAAGTATTATAAATTCCTTTTCAGCCGGTACATATAATAATTCCGTCTTATCCTTGTTATAAAGAGCACCGTCATATGAGGAATAATTAGGATTAGCACTGTCAACTACAATCTCTGAAAGCTTTGGAGATCCACCAAGAGAAAGATCATTAATCTTTGTTACGCTTGCCGGGATGATCAACTTTTTAACATAAGTATCAAAGTCGTACTTTTCAAAAAAGATAGGCATAATTTTATCTTTATCAAACCTGTCTTCCTTACCGATGGTTGTTACATCTTTTCCATTAATTTTAGCCGGAATAACAGCTTCTTCGCCAAAACCATTATACTGATAGATCATCAGGCTTCCATCGCTATTTTCCAGGGTTGAAAAATCAGTAGCCTGAGGTCTTATCTCTGTAGGTCTGTTTTTCTCTTTAACACTGTACACTTCAGCTATATAATAATTACCATCACACTTAACAAATGCATTTACATGTCCGGTTCCGATATCCTCGCGATCCTGATTTGCCTGTCTGAGCCTTGCCTGAATACCTACAGAACGAGCCATTTTAACAATCACAATGGAGTTTGATATACAGTCGCCTTCTCTCATAAGCATCATGTTATGGCAAAGAGAATAAGCTGTATGATAAGCTGTATTTTTTCCGACCCAGGCAGTTATCGCCTGAATTTTTTCATATTCTGTACTCTTGCCCTGAGTAACCTCTCCGGCAATTCTTTCAATTAATTCATCTGAATATTTTTCAGCATAATTCTTTACATTTACTTTTATTATCTTATGATAATCACCACAGGTTACTTCAACTTTTCCATTTCCTTCTGCGTAAAAAAGCTTCTCATCTCTGTCAATACCGTAGCCCATCATGAAATTGTCAAGATCACTGGCTTTTCCATTACTGATTAAGTCATAAAAATTCAATTTTGTAGGTTTAATGGTTCCATCAGATGTCACTTCAAAAGCCACATCTTCATCTATAATTTCATACTTTGGTGTTCCGGAAAATCCTTTAGTGGATATCCTATATTCCTTTAATAAAGCTTCCGGAATCTGTATTAGAATTTCCGAAGGTCCATAACCGGCAAGAGGTTCATTATAAAAATCCTGAAGATAATACAGATCTATACTATCCGGATTTGGATCTTCAGCCGCATTTACCTTTGTACCGATAGATATTGAAACAACAAATACCGCTATGCACATCATTATTAATCTGACGATATTTTTCATACCTTATTCTCCCCGAATATATCTTTTACACTTATGTGACACACACTTATGTCATTATACAACATTATTTCTTTCCTGTCAGATAATATACTGCCAGCGCTGTTCTGTGGGACAGGTTCTCCTTTGAAAGAATATTAGTAATATAGTTCTTCACCGTTCCTTCGGATATAAAAAGCTTAGCTGCTATTTCCTTGTTGGACAGGCCCTCTGCCACTGCCTTTACTATATCCAGTTCTCTCTCAGAATAACCTGACGCATCAAATACATTTCCACCTGACAAATCTGAGGCTGCGCTGCTATTCTCTCCGGATATGGTGGCAAGATTTTCAAGAATGCTTTCTTCCATAACTCCGGTTCCATTATATACGGACTTAATCATCTGCTTCAGATGCTCCGGTGTATGATTCTTTATAAGATATCCTTTAGCTCCGGCCTGAAGTGCCTGCTTAACCAGATCATCATCGTCAAATGTAGTCAGTATCAGAACCTTTCCGAGGTCCTGCTCAACTATGTACTTGGTTGCTTCTATTCCATCCATTTCAGGCATCTGGATATCCATAAGAAAAACATCCGGCTTTGTCTTTTCTGCAATCTCAATAGCCTCCCGGCCGTTTGATGCTGAACCCAGGACTTCAAAGTCATCATCAACATCCAGGATTATCTTCATTCCGTCTCTTACAAAATCACTATCATCTGCGATTATCACTTTAATCTTATCCATATTTCTAATTATCCTTTTTTATACTTTCAATTATATAAGAATACAGTACCTGTTAAATCGGAAGTAACATATTGACCTTGAAGCCGCTGCCCGCCCCGGTTTCAAAATCTATAGATCCGCCTACTAAACGGACTCGCTTTCTCATTCCGGAAAGACCCATTCCATCTACAATATTACTGCAGCCCACTCCATTATCTGAAATGCTGCATCTTACCATCTTGTTCATAACAACTATAGTAATATCAATATGATCACATCGGGCATATTTCATTGAATTACTGACTGCTTCAAAAGCATTATCCAGAATCATCTCCCACATATCTGAGGATATCCTTGAAAGATCACCCTCTGTATCCAGTTCTGTTTCTACACCCTTTCCATTGCAATCCTCACAAAGTTCATATAGCTGAAGCAATGCCATCTGTTTTTTATCAGGTCGTTCCTTTCTGAGGATGGCCCTTATTTCATCCATTCCGGTTCTGAGCTGATCGATCACAGCCTGAAGAATATTTTTAGCCTTTTCAGGATCCTTTTCCATTATAACCTTAGCTGCTTCCAACTGGTATATGGAACCATTTATGTTATGGCCCAGTTTATCATGAAGTGTCTGTGACAGCTGAGCCCTTTCTTCAAGGATCTTATTCTCTGACATCAGAATATTCTTCTTCATCTGCTCTCTTAAGGCTGTAGTCTGGCTCTGCATATCTCTCTTCATACCCTGCTGAGTTATGGTGTCCTCCATCATCTGTTTCTCATAATCCGTCACCACAAACTCATGCTGCATATAAAACACAACCATAAAGGTCATAATAATAAAATGTACTAAAATATCTGCAGTTGAATACTCTAAAGATGATTTCAGAAAAAACCACTCCAGCAGAACCACTACATAGATCATGTAATACCAGATCTTACCTGCCTTAAGGCATATCAGAATCTCATAATATAAAAATGCTCCTAGAAATATGAAACTCATACCACCAAAGTATAAAAGAGCAGCAAATGTCCCTGCTGCCAAAACTAAAAAGATCAGTTTTTTCTTTCCATCTACAAATTCCTGCAGACATATCATAGAAATAAATAACGAAATAAGCAGGAGTATCTCAGCAGATACTCCTGTGTCATTCTTGATATCAAATAATCCGTAAACGCAAAACAGCAGCATTATTATAATTCGGACTATCAGAAAATATTTATCTTTAAGGATTTTTTCGTTTAAGAAACTCCCCACTCTTTACTCCTTCTTACTTTAAGTCCAACACTTCCGATACTTAAGATTATAGCCAGATACGCTACTGTTATACATATTACCATAAGAAAAGCCTTATTGTCTCCAACAAATATCATTTCTGCCCCATCCATAAACCATTTCTGTGGCATAAGACTTGATAGAAGCTTAAGTCCTTTTGAAGCTGAATCCAGAGGAAAATAAAGTCCACTGAAAAGAGAGGACGTGCACCATATTGTAAATGAGGCTACGCTGGCACCAAATACATCATTCATAATAATTCCCATAAACATACTGAAGGCGCAGAAAATAAGTCCCATCATAAATACCAGATATAAAAACTCTATTCTATTCATTCCCAGATCATTCATATCAAGCGCAAAACTGCATATACCAACAATAACTGTCATGGCTGAAGATATAAGTAAAGCTGCTACAAACTTTGAGATAAAGTATGTTAAGGTACTGGTCTTTGTAAGATTGATTCTTGTCAGTACTCCATTCTTCTGTTCCTGGATGGCACCATTTGCTATAAAGAATCCTGCAAATACAAATCCCAGTGTAAGGAATGAAAATGCATATCCTATTACTGCCTTCTGGTTAATCTGGGTAGCTGTCAGATTATTACTATTGCTTGCGGATATAGCTACAACTTTCTTTTCAGGTACCATTTCATCTATTCTTTTCAGACTCTCTACTACTCCTTCCGGCTTTGATGCATCTGCCTTAAAGGAGTTAATTCTTGAAAGCTGCAGTTTAATCTCCCCCTCCAAAGCTTCATTTCTTACATCATCTGAAAGCACATATAACTTTAGAGCATCTTCTATCCTGCCCTCCAGCATCATTTCATCAAAGTCTGCAGGTATATAAAGAGCTGAACCCATTCTATCTTCATGTCCGTCAAAATCTATATGTTTATTTATAAACTCTTCACTATTGGTTTCTTCAGAAATGTCAACTCTGCAAAGTATGAACATTCCGCAATTTGCCAGCTTGTCTAAAAAATAATCTGAAAGTTCTGAACCTGATGCATCATATACCTTAATTACATACTCTCCATCCTGTCCATAATATGCAACTTTTTTATCAGCATTTTCCAGCTCTACAAGTGGAACAAATTCTTCCTGAAAAGATGTATAATCTACTTTAGTCTTTAATATTAAAGTTGATAACACCGGCATAAGCACTATGAAAAGCCATATGATCTTTGTTCTTATTAAAAGCTTCATGCTCATTTTGACTAATGTTTTCATACTGTTCCTCTCTTTCTGATTGATCCGGCAATCACAGCTACAAAGGAGCTTACTAAAATTATCAGACCGGAATAAAGGATTGCGCTTCTTGTAAAATCACTATGTCCCATACATGATATTTCCGTAAGTGCTCTGTTTATATGATAAATGGGTGAGATATTTTTCAAAATCATAGGATGGGATGAGAAAAGGTATGTCTCGAAGGTACCACCCCAGAAGCCCATGATCCATACTATTGCAAACATAATAATTATAGTTGCAATCAGATTATCCGTAATGTTGTAAATCATTACTCCAAAGGCAGTTGCTGCCGACACTGATAAAGCAAGTATACATGCTGAAAGAAGCAGATTGCCCCAGTGAACTCCTAAAAGGATCACAGTAAGTATTGCAGCTATTACAGTTCCCAGTGAAGCAACCAGAGCTATGGGAATAAATTTGCCAAGATATTCCTTAAGGGGTGAAAGATTCGCAACCTGATATCTCTTTCTGATCTTATATTTCTTTTCATTCAGAAATATTCCGGCACCGGCAACTATGGCACACCAGCCAAAATATATGATTTCTACTATTCCGTAGTAATCCTTTGAATCAATGGTCGGTTTAAAGTCCGGATGCTCTACTGTGATTTTTGCTCTCTCTGTTTCAACACCCATAACTGCTGCAGATGCATTTTCATAAAATGCATTTACAAAATATTCAAGGGCATGTCCTAAAGCTTTGTTATCCTTATCCTCATAAATAACATATGTATCATCTTTGAAAATGATAAAACCGCTGAGATTGTTTTCACGGATAAGATTTTCTGGATTTCCATCAGGATACTCCTTAAAAGTGATGTTATTATCCTCTGCAACTTCTCTCATAGCTTCTATCATTTCATCAGTTATTCCATCACCCTCTGCTCTGTACCCTGCTGTCATATCTGTCTCTTCATATTTTTTCATCAGCGAGTCAAAGGCACTTGATAAACAAAGCACCAGGATAACCGGCATTATTATAAAGAGAAGAATATTAAACCAGCTTCGGCACAAAAGCTTTATATTATTTTTGATCAAATATCTGTTCATATTTTTTCCCTCGTTTTAATAATCTCTTAGCTTCTTACCTGTAAGTGTAAGGAATACTTCTTCCAATGTAATGGTGGATGTGTCTTCTACCACCATCTTTTTCAGCTCCTCACTGGTTCCTATGGCAATAAGCTTTCCATTATCCATGATAGCAATTCTGGAGCATATTGCTTCAACCTCTTCCATATAGTGACTGGTATATATTACCGTTGCTCCGTTTTTATTGGATTCCTTTATCTTATCCAGAATAAAGTTTCTTGACTGCGGATCAATACCAACTGTAGGTTCATCAAAAATCAGCAGCTTTGGATGATGCCCTATGGCACAAGCTATATTCAGTCTTCTCTTCATACCACCGGAAAATGTTTTTGCATAATCATTTCTTTTCTCAATCAGGCCTACATACTCCAGGGACTCATCTATTCTCTTCTTAAGTTCCTCTCCCTTTATTCCATAAAGTGAAGTGAAGAGTTCTACATTTTCCCAGGCCTTAAGATTTCCATGAATCGCAAGATCCTGAGGAATATATCCAAGCTTATCCACCAGCTCTTTTCTGTTCTTCTTAAAATCCTTCCCCATGAATTCCACACTTCCCAGTGTAGGCTCTATGATATCGCAGATCATATTCATGGTTGTACTCTTTCCTGCTCCGTTGGGGCCAAGAAGACCAAAGATCTCACCTTCCTCTATCTCAATATTCAGATTATCTACAACCACATGATTGTCATATTTCTTTGTAAGATCATTTGTTTTAAGAATTATTCCCATCTTTATTCTCCTCTTTATTTTATACAACTCATAAGCTAAAAAATGAGTGTGTACATGATTTTTTCATTTACACACTCATTATATAAATCTCTTTTTCAGTTTTGTAGTGAGAAAAGAAACATTTGCAATATGACTTTAGTCATATTCTACTCACCGGCCTTAATCTGATTTATTTCTATATCTCCGGATGTTGTATCTATACTCATCTTGTTTGCACCACTTCCTGCGATATATTTGCCGTCCTTTTTCTCAAATCCAAGTTCATAATCGAAATCTCCGCTGTTAATATCTACATCAGCTGTAAGATCTGAATCTGAAGGAATATAAATGGTTATATCTGAGGAGGTTCCGGTAAAGCTTGAAGTTTCAGGAGCCTTTCCAAACTTGAAGTTTCCATCTCCACTTGTTACATCATAATCAAAGTCCTTAATATCATTTCCTTCAAATTTAACATCACCTGAGGTCTGAGACATTTTAATCTTGTTGGCATTTTCAACTTCAGCCTTTATCTTACCTGATGTTGTATCAAGCTTTATACTATCACTGTCTCCATGCTGTTTTAAACCAATATAACCTGAGGTAACATCCAAAGCAATCTTTTTACCTGTACAGTCAACATCAATTTTACCTGATGAAGCTGATATATCTAAATCCTGAGCGATAATTCCATTTCCTGTGAAACTACCTGATGAGATGTCCACTCTCAGATTCTCAAGCTCCACATCAGCCGGAACTGTAATATCAAGCTTTTTTTCAATATTATTAAAATCCAGACTCTTTGCTGAAGCACAATATCTTACATAAAGTGTACTGCCATCAACCCAGGTATGAACCTTCATCTTATCACTGATTTCTTTATTGGCAGTTTCTTTAATAGTAATAGTATTAGTGGAATTGCAGGAAAAGTTTACATCTCCCGACATATAATCTATATCAATTGTATCAATTTTTTCTGAAATAGTTCTATCACCGGGGGTATATTTATCTCCGTTCTTATATGCATAGTTTATAGTTGACACACATCCTGTAACAAGTGCTGCAAGTAAGGCTGCAACACCTCCTGCTAATAAAATACTCTTAAGCCGCTTCATTATTTCTTCCTCCTGCTAATTTCATAATAATACCTATAACAAAGAATATAGCGCCAATTACAATTGCAATTACCAATCCCGCAATTGAAGGGTTATTTGATACAACAACATCAGAATTATCCATTAAAGCCGGCTGTGCGACTCCCATTATAGTATAGATAATATCATTTGCAAAGTATGAGAATAAACTGAGTAATGCTATGCATATACCGGCCTTCATAAAACCATTAACCGGAAGGTATCTTATTATAAAAAATGTAATCCATGCTACTGCTAATATCGGAAGTGATATAGCAAATGCTGTTCCAAAAAATTCAGGACTATTGATTGAAAGTCCTATGCAGATCATCATAAGCACAAAGGTAAGTGTATATGCGCCCATAAGCACAAGCCCTTTTTTCTTTTTCAGATATTTATTAACCGGTCTTCTTGCTACTATAAATGGAGCAAAACATATTGTAAGTCCAAAAAGAACTGAAGATGCTGCTATAAAGAACCAGTTTCCTTTACTATATAGGCTGATCACTCCCAAAAGAAACAGTACACTGAAGGTAAAGGCTCCCATTGTAAGTAGCATTCTGTTTTTCGGAACCATCAATGGAACAACTATCAGTGAGGTTGGGATAAACATGGCTGCCAGTACTATAAAGAACCATCCAAGTCCGGACCCTGTTGCCAGATTCACAATCAGACATACAAGGATCGGTACAGCAAATATACCAGCCACTATGCTTCCTGCCAAAGCACTCTTTCTTTTGAAGAATTTCGACTGAGAGTTGATAACATTATCCTTCTCTCTTATTATTTCTTCATCTATATAGTTATCATTTAATTTTTCCATTATGCTGCTGCACTTCTGACATTCTGCAAGATGTTCTTTAACGATTCTTTCACTGGCTGCACTGCAGACGCCATCTTTATATAACGGGAGAAGATCAGCAATCATATCACATTCATATTTCATTGTTCTTCCATCCTTTCTACAATCTTAAGCCTTGCACGATGATAAGTTACTCTGGCCCAGGTTTCTGTTTTACCAAATATTGTTCCTATCTGTTTAAAGGATAGTTCTCCAAAAATCCTAAGCTGAAAAACTTCTTTATAAGGTTCTTCCAAAGTATGAAGAATACTATGAATTTTGAAAGACGACTCCGAATCAACAAGTTTTGCTTCTATATTCTTATCCGGGTCAGGTCTTTCTTCAAGTGTTTCCTCACCATATTTTGCATAACGCCGTTTTTCATCAATGAATATATTTTTAGCTATGGCACATAACCATGTGTAGCTTTCACTTTCACCTCTGAAAACCTTATCAGTTGATATTGCTCTGAAAAACGCCTCCTGGGTTATTTCCATTGCATCATCCTGATTTTTCGCAAGGGTCATTACGTAAGAAAACACCTTCATATAGCAGGCTTCATACAGCTTTTCCGCGGTATCTGTATTCACTATCTTCGTACCTTTCTTTAAGTGATTTCATAGATTAGACGTAGATAAACCAAATTCGTTACAAAAAATTAAAAAAAATATTAAAAAATATAAAACCTGTGTCACAAGTGCTTCTGCCATTATAACACAGGTTTATTCTATACTACCATCCAAGATCCATAAGCCAGTTATTAAGAGCTCTCTCCCTATCCTTGTCACTCTTCTCCGGATCATTGTAGTACTCACCTTCGATATTTCCATCAATGATATAGAGCACTCGTGAACATTTCGCTGCAACCTTAGAATCATGAGTTACCATCATTATTGTGGTACCCTCTTTATTGATCTTAGTAAGCTCTTCCATAACTTCGTTTGAGTTAGCACGGTTCAGCGCTCCAGTTGGCTCATCTGCGAAAACAACGCTTGGCTTATTGATAAGACTTCTGCAGATACATGCACGCTGAAGCTGTCCACCTGATACCTCATTGATATCATTATCGGCCGCCTCAATGATTCCCAGCTTTCTCATCAGATCCTCACCGAACTCTGTTACTTCCCTACGGCTTCTCTTCAGTTTCTTGCTCTGAAGACCAGGAAGTAAAATATTATCTAGAATTGTAAGATTCTTCATCATAAACATCTGCTGGAAGATGAAGCCCATCTCATCAAGTCTCATATCTGAGAGCTCATTCTTCTTCATCTTCGTGATGTCCTTATTATTGAAAAGAACTGTTCCGCTTGTAGCTGCATCCATTCCGGATACACTGTAGAGAAGGGTTGACTTACCTGATGCGGATGGTCCCATGATTGCAACCATCTCACCCTCCTCTACCTTAAAGCTTACGTTCTTAAGTACATTGTTCTGTCTCTTATCTGTTATATATGTTTTGCATAAATCCTTAACTTCTAATACTGTTGGCATATTCGTTCTCCTTTTTTAATTCTTGAAAGAATTTTTATTTCTACTCAATACTTGCTGTATCTCTGGCTTCTACTGTCTTGCTGTAGAGAGCTGTGATCCAGGCAATCGCTACTGTCACCGCTACTATTATAAGTGGATACTGTATTAAACTCATAAAGTTATATACGAAATCAACCTTCTTAGCTCCCATCATTCCGAATATCGGGCTTATAGCAAGGTTCGTTGCTGGAATGGAAAGCGCCATGGCTATCACA
>JAILMQ010000219.1 GCA_024692605.1 Eubacterium sp. | reverse complement strand
CAATACCAGCTGCATCTGTGATTTCTTTACACTCTTCTATAGATGAGATGCCATACTCCTTAAGTGCAGCAAGGATCTGAGGCTCTCTTCTTTCGTATGATTCAAATATTGCCATTTTTTCTTCCTCCTTCTCTTACTGCTTTCTTGGATCAATACATCTTGCAGCATCAGCAACACGACCATACTGTCCTGAAGCCTTCTCGAAAGCTGCGTTTGCATCATCACCAGCCTTGATGAAGTCCATCATCTTACCAAAGTTTACATACTTGTAACCGATGATCTCGTCGTCCTCATCAAGAGCAACCTCTGTAATATATCCATCTGTAAGTTCAAGGTATCTAGGTCCCTTTTCAAGTGTTCCATAAGTTGTACCAACCATTGAACGAGCACCCTTTCCAAGGTCCTCAAGACCTGCACCGATCTGAAGTCCACCTTCAGAAAATGCACTCTGAGTTCTTCCGTATACTATCTGAAGGAACAGCTCTCTCATAGCTGTATTGATAGCATCACAAACAAGGTCAGTATTAAGAGCTTCCATAACTGTAAGTCCCGGAAGAATTTCAGCAGCCATAGCTGCAGAATGTGTCATACCTGAACAACCTATTGTCTCTACTAATGCTTCCTGGATGATACCATCCTTAACGTTAAGGGAAAGCTTGCAGCATCCCTGCTGAGGTGCACACCAGCCAATACCATGAGTATAGCCTGATATATCCTCAACTTTTTTTGCCTGTACCCATTTTGCTTCCTCCGGAATAGGGGCAGCACCATGATGTACTCCCTGGTGTACAGGGCACATGTTCTGAACTTCTGTTGAGTAAATCATATGATCCTCCTTTTTAATTCTATTTTGGTAGGGATTGTAAACGAAGAAATCTTCGCAAAAATCTAAACCTCAGTTTATCATAACAGGTAACTTTTATCAAGCATAACAAAAAGGTGCGATAGAATCCCATCTCACCTTTTTATAATTAATTATTTCATTGTATTGGAATATGTCAGATATCAGTTTGCATCCTCAGGTATGATGTTTTTGCTCTTCTCACCACCTGCTGCTTCTTCACGTTTATCACACTTCTCGATTACTTCATCGATTCTGCCAACAAATCTGTCGATGTTGCCTTCCTCCATACTCTTCAGGTTGGCCTTCAGCTTATCGAATACTGCCTTATCAGCTTTATAACCCTTCTCTTTAACATATCCACGAGCAAGATGCATCATACCACGCTCTTTAATCTTATGGATATCAATAAGGTAGATAAAGGAATCAACTATATCTGAGTTCTCTTCGAAGAAGTTTGCAAGGGAATCAATCTCACCTGTAAGAATTACAACATAGTTATTGTTCTCAGGAGCTGAATCCTTAATAACCTCAACAAGCTTATTGAAGGAAACAAGACCGGCATTCTCTATAATAAGGCATCCGCCCTTAAGAGCTGCAAGCTTTTCAAGTCCCATCTTGTTAAGCTGCTTAGCCTTGGTCTTAGCGATCTTTTCTGATTTAACAAGTCCCATCTCATAGAAGCTTCTTGCAAAATCCTCACCGACCTTAACTGTACCGAATCCGTTTCTTCCAAGAATAACGATATTCTTTGGCATGTCCGGATGCTCGATTATCGAATTCATCGCTACAACAATATCATCTGATGTTGTTGGGATTCTCATATATTTCTTAAGGAAGCTGGCTTCTTTAGGAAGTGTTCCCATAGGTATCTCTTCACCTGTTACAGGATCCACAACCATCTTAACGTCGCCGGACTTTTCAGCTGCAGCTTCGGCAGCTTCTTTCTTCTTATCCTCTGCCTCTCTCTTAGCTGCTCTCTCAGCTCTCTTCTTAACTTCTTCTTCGTATTTCTTCTGCTCGTCGAGCTCGCCCTTACTTACCTTTTCTTCTTTAATGCCTTCTTCTTCGGCTATGCTGGCAAGTACCTGTTCAATAGCAGGCTCTTCTTTCTTCTCTTCCGGTTTTTCTTCTACTGCAGCAGCTTCGGATGTCTGCTCAGCCTGCTCTGTCGCTTCGGCTGTTTCTCCCGCAATCTGCTCTCCTTCCTGAAGCTGAGATTCTTCAGTATTCTCAACTGCTTCCTCAGTTTTATCTTTCTTTCCAAAAATACTTTTTAATAATTTTTTTATCGCATCATATGCTGTAGAAAATGGTTTCATTCACACGTCCCTCCCAATACAACCTTCATATTACGATAACCTACTACATAGTATCACATTTGTATACATTTTATCAAGTTATCTTTAAAAGAATTCCTTGATTTTTATACTTAAAAAGGCTATGCTATTCAAGTGTCGCAAAAAGACACAATATTTCAAATATCGCGAGGTAAAAAAATGAAACCTGTAAAAGAAGGAAAAGTTCGTGAAATTTATGATAATGGCGATAGTCTTATCATGGTTGCAACCGACAGAATCAGTTGTTATGACGTAATTCTTAAGAACAAAATCAGCAAGAAAGGTACTGTTCTTACACAGATGTCAAAGTTCTGGTTTGATTATACAAAGGATATTCTTCCAAACCACATGATTTCTGTGGACGTAAAGGACATGCCGGAATTCTTCCAGAATGAAGACTTCGACGGAAACAGCATGATGTGTAAAAAACTTACAATGCTTCCTATTGAATGTATCGTTCGTGGATATATCACAGGAAGTGGCTGGGCAAGCTACCAGGAGAACGGAACAGTCTGCGGAATCAAGCTTCCTGAAGGACTAAAGGAAAGCGACAAGCTTCCTGAAGCAATCTATACACCTTCAACTAAGGCTGAAATCGGTGATCATGATGAGAATATATCATTTGAAAAATCTGTAGAGGTTCTTGAAAAGCAGTTCCCAGGAAAGGGTCAGGAATACGGAGAAAAGCTTCGTGACTATACTCTTGCTTTATATAACAAGTGTGCTGACTACGCTCTCACAAAGGGAATAATCATTGCAGATACTAAGTTCGAGTTTGGTCTTGATGAGAATGGTAATATCGTACTTGGAGATGAAATGCTTACACCTGATTCATCACGTTTCTGGCCGGCAGATGGTTATGAACCGGGACACGGTCAGCCATCCTTCGATAAGCAGTTTGCTAGAGACTGGCTCAAGTCAGATGCCAACACAGCAGAACCTGAGGATTGGGAACTTCCACAGGATATCGTAGATAAAACCATCGACAAATACTTATCCGCATACAAAATGCTTACAGGTGAAGACTTATAAACAGAATAGAAAAAAAACGATGCCAGGGGTACATATCACTGTCCCCCTGGCATCGTTTTATTCTTCATTCTTCTCGTATTTTGCAATTATCTCGTCATTTGAAAGAAGTGCGACTTCCTGCATACTCTTACGAGAATCAAGAAGTACCTGACGAAGTGCTTCATGCTTAATTGCCATTATCTCAATAGCAAGCCATGCTGCATTCTTTGCACCATTTATTGCAACGGTTGCAACAGGAATTCCAGGTGGCATCTGAACGATTGAATAAAGTGCATCAACTCCATCCAGAACTGAACCTGAAAGAGGAACACCGATTACAGGAAGAACGGTCTGTGCAGCCACAACTCCGGGAAGTGCTGCAGCCATTCCGGCAGCTGTAATAATAACTTCTGTTCCATCATTATTTAATTCTTCAATAAATTCAGATAACTGCTTTGCAGCTCTATGAGCTGAAAGACATCTTACCTTTACTTCTATACCTTTATCCTTAAGGATTTCTATTGCCGGTTCTACCTTTGCGATATCACTTGTAGAACCCATGATCACTGCAGCTTTCATATACGAATCCACCTTTCATGTAATTACTTACTTATTATAATAATTTATTGAGATTTTCTCAACTATTTAATAATGGGTGGGATGGCATTCAAGCTCTAGGGCGTCAAAAAAGCCTTCGGTCGACGGCCGCCTGCAAAGCCATATAATGTCGCCGCTGCTTTTTCTTGCAGACTCACCCTTTCGGGCGCACCCACCCATATATAAATTTATATCAGATTTACGCCTTTTTTTCAAATTCTTTAAGTGTCTCTCTATGATAGAAGGCATGGACTAAAGTCCTGTATCCCTTCCTTCTCATATCTTTATAACGAACCTTGTATCTGGAATCTGTATTCTTTCCTCCGCTGCCGGCATATCGGATACAGCTTTGTGCACAGCTGTCAAGACGCTTCAGACTGTCACTTCTGGTTAAAACCCGGAAAGCCCAGTCCACCCAGTTAAGTTCATGACTATCAGCTTCGCGCTTGAAAAAATAATTATTTATCCGAGTAATCATCCTCTGCTCAGCTTCTTCCTTCGTTATCCAGCCCTTTCTCTGCATGCGGACCAGCTTTTTCGCCCGATGCCTGAGCTTCCACTCAATCTTACCAAGGGAATTGTCAGATATATCATATACATTTCCCTCAACATTAAATCCAAGAAGTTCGAAGGAACCTCCGGGAGGGACTATCTCGGTCTTACTCATATTGAAGGTAAGGTTTCGCTCTTTAAATGTATTACACAGCTCTGCATAAAGCGCATCCGTATCTTCCCTTGACTTAAGGAATACCGCTATATCATCAGCAAAACGGCAATAATACGTTGCCTTCTTTCTGATCATTTCATCCACATCAAGCAGATAAATGTTTTCGAAAAAGTTAGTCAATGCGCAACCACTGAGAGCACCTGTGGAACCTTTTTTCAGTTCTCCTCTCTCATAGAATTCACCACGTAAAAGAAGGCATTTACAAAACCATACAAGCTTCGGATCTTCCTGTCCGAAAAATTCTTCCAGCTGACTGCACAGGATTTCCGGATTCACATTATCTCCAAAGCCCTTTATATCTCCCTTTAGTATCCAGTCAGTTTCAGCACATCTGAGTCTGGTCAGGTCTCTGAAGATTTCACATACGGTTTTCCCGAGTCTGAATGAAAAAAGTGAATCAGAATAGAGATAATCAAAGTCATGAAGAACAAATGCCATATATTTCATGAGCATCTTTTCCTTATCCGGAAAACGGTATATTGTTCTTCTTTTATCCGAATGTCCTTTTCTCAACCTTATCATATCAGGGATACTAAAAAAGAAATCTCCCGAATCAAGTCTGGTGATATCCGAGGTGCACTCATCACTCATTATATATTTATTTAATTCTTCAAACTCGTCATCTGTAATGTTAAAGGATTTATCTTTTCTGTTAAGGAAAGCCTCTCTTCTTTCCAGGGTTAACATTTTTTCAAATACTTTCATAAAAACCTCTCAATTGCTAACTTTTAATGTAGGATTTGTGTCCATCATGTGAAAGTTTTAGGTCGAAAATATGTGATGTAAACTTTTTATAAAAAAGGTCAGATTTATATAAAAAGCAAAATTTTGATATCAATATAATCATACATATACACTACAAAAAAATCTATAAAAATTTTTAGAAAAGGAGAGAGAACATGAAAAATAAAGGTTTTTCACTTGTTGAACTAATAATCATTATATCCATAATGACCATAATCGCTGTAGCTATCGCACCGGCACTTATCAGATACATCAATAAATCAAGAAAAGCTGATGATCTGACTGCAGCAGACACCATTAAGTCTGCCTACAATGCCGCTCTTGCAAATGAAGACATTTATGAAGTTGTAGCTAAAAAAAGCGAAGATACCAATATGAAACTGGGTTCAGATTCAGTAACTGCGCTTCTGGTTGCATCAGCTGACGATGATGAATGGACAATATACGGTTCATCATCTGATGACCTTAAGATTTTTAAAGAAGAGATGGACAAAACCTGTCCTCCTGAGAAGTTAAAATTCAGAAAAAATATTGATCCTTCCGACAGCAAGAATTCTAACACCGACTACCTCATCGGTGGAACAGATGAATTCACCCCGGACGGATGGCTGGTATGCATGAACCAGGCCGAGGAACCATGCGTGTTCGTCACAAACGGAAAGAAAAACAGTGACATTCACGGCGTCAGCCTCAGCCCACTTAAATGTTCAGCATATAAAGAATAATTAATCTTATAAATCAACTACGAATATGTAGTGTCCTGGTTGCATTCAGAACTGCTATTACCATGACACCTACATCCGCAAAAATTGCAAGCCACATATTGGCTATTCCCAAAGCACCGAGAATAAGGCATAAAACCTTAACGGTGATCGCAAAACTAATATTCTGCTTTACAATCCCTAAAGTCTTCTTTGCTATCTTCATAGCAAGGGAGATTTTAGCAGGATCGTCATCCATAAGAACCACATCTGCTGCTTCTATTGCAGCATCTGATCCCATGGCTCCCATAGCAATTCCTATATCTGCTCTGGCAAGAACAGGTGCGTCATTTATTCCGTCACCTACGAATGCAAGCTTATTATTTCTATTATCTGTATCGCTTCCAAGCTCCACCAGGAGTTTTTCCACCTCATTAACCTTGTCCTCAGGAAGAAGCTCAGCTCTATACTGTGATACACCAAGCTCTGCTGCTACTCTTGCTGCCACCTTTTCGGTATCACCGGTAAGCATTACAGTTTTTATTCCCTGATTACTCAGTTTTTTCATGGCATCCTTTGATGTTGCTTTAATTCTGTCTGAGATAACAATACAGCCCAGATATTCAGCATCCATTAAGCCGTCTTCGTCGCTGGAGCATTCCTCTTCGGATTCACACTTATGTAAACCAACATAAACCACTGTGCCTTCATCATGTTTAGCTATATTCTTAAGGCCGACCTTTTCCATCAGCTTAATATTTCCGGCATAGATATGTTCATGCTCAGGAGTTACAACTTCTAATCCTGCAGCGTCCTTAGTTACATTTCCCGAATAAACCTTTACTGTAACGCCATGCCCGGATATTTCCGTAACA
>JAILMQ010000202.1 GCA_024692605.1 Eubacterium sp. | reverse complement strand
TGTGATATCTGTCTGAATCAGGATTTGCATAATCCTCAAGTATAGTTCTTTCTACCTTCTCTCCTTCTTCCTCAGAAATAACCTGTCTTGCGATAAGTTCCATCTCAGAATTGGATCTTGAGAAGTTTATGTATTTACAACCAAAGAGAAGTGGCGGGCACGCAGGTCTGATATGAACTTCCTTTGCACCACTGTTATACAGGAACTCAGTTGTTTCACGAAGCTGTGTTCCACGTACGATTGAATCGTCTATCATAAGAAGTCTCTTACCCTCGATCATTTCATGAACAGGGATCAGCTTCATCTTAGCAATAAGATTTCTCTTATCCTGATGTGTTGGCATAAATGAACGTGGCCAGGTTGGTGTATATTTAACAAATGGTCTTGAGAAAGGTACTCCTGACTCATTTGCATATCCCATTGCATGTGCTGTTCCTGAATCCGGAACACCGGCTACTGCATCAATATCTGACCTGTCATAGCCATCGCGCTTCGCAAGAGCCTCACCACAGTTATATCTCATCTGCTCTACAGAAAGTCCCTCGTATCTTGCTGAAGGATATCCATAGTATACCCAGAGAAATGTGCAGATACGCATCTTCTCTCCCGGCTTCTCCATAACAGTAACTGCTTCCGGAGTCATTACATCGATTTCACCGGGACCAAGTTCTTTATAATCCTTGTATCCCAGATTAAGGTATGAGAAGTTTTCAAATGCAGCACAGAAGCCTTCTCCTTCCTTTTTACCGATAACAACCGGAGTTCTGCCAAATTTATCTCTTGCAAGATAAACTGCATCCTGTGTAAGCAGAAGGATTGTCATGGATCCATCTATAACATCCTGTGCATACTTAATACCTTCGATAATGTTATCCTTGGCATTGATAAGTGCAGCTGTAAGCTCGGTCTTATTAACCTCACCGGAGCTCATCATCTGGAAATGTGATCCACCCTTTTTGAATACCTCAGCAATAAGCTCATCTGAGTTGTTCACCTTACCTACGCAGGTAATTGCATAAGTACCATGATGTGAACGTACAAGCAGTGGCTGTGGATCAAAATCGGAAATACATCCTATTCCGAGATTGCCTTCCATCTCATGAATATCACCGGTAAACTTACTACGAAATGGTGCATTTTCGATATTATGGATTGCTCTGTTGAATCCATTTCTTCCGTGTACTACCATTCCGGCTCTTCTTGTACCAAGATGTGAATGATAATCAGTTCCGTAAAAAAGATCAAATACGGAATCACCTTTTAGTGCCGTTGCGAAAAATCCGCCCATAAAATTTCTCCTCGTTTAATACTGATTATATTTTACTTTTTATATAAACCTTACTTGCCGGCAGCTACTACTGCATCTGCAAGGGTCTGAAGGTTTTTAACATCTTCATCCTTCATAGTTGACTTAATGGTAACAGTCTGCTCCAGAACTTCTACATTTTTCCAGCCTTCAACGATGCCCTTCATAGTTCTGATAGCACTTGGGGCCCATGTACCATTTTCAACCATTGCCACCTTACGATTCTGATATGTCTTGTAAGTCAGATGTGTAAGGAAATCATGCATTGGAAGGAATACTCCTCCATCATAGCTTGATGAGCAAAGAACCATACGGTCATATCTGAAGGCATCCTCTACACATTCAGCAATATCCTCACGGCAGAGATCGCTGATGGCAACCTTCTCGCCGGCAGCCTCCAGCATTTCAGCTAATTTCTTAGCAGCCTTAGCTGTATTTCCGTGAATTGAAGCATAAGCAACGAATACACCATGTGTTTCCGGCTCATAGCTGCTCCAGGTGTTATATGTATCAAGATAATACTGAAGCTCTGTACCGGGCATTGGAAGTGCAGGTCCGTGAAGTGGAAGAATCTTCTCTATATCAAGGTTTGCAGCCTTCTTCAGAAGTGTCTGAACAGGTGTTCCATACTTTCCTACTATTCCGAAGTAATATCTTCTTGCCTCACAAGCCCAGCCTTCAGGATCATCGAAATCAAGTGCTCCGAACTTACCGAATCCGTCTGCTGAGAAAAGAACCTTGTCAGTTGAATCATAGGTTACCATTACCTCCGGCCAGTGAACCATCGGTGCCATGATGAAGCTAAGCTTATGCTGTCCAAGCTCCAATGTGTCACCTTCTTTAACTTCTATCTTCTTGTCTCCAAGATCTATATCGAAGAACTGAGGAATCAGTGAAAACATTTTAGCAGTTCCAACTACTGTAACTTCAGGAAATGCGTCAATAGCAGCTTTAAAGCTTCCGGAATGATCCGGCTCAAAATGCTGAACGATGAGATAATCCGGTTTTCTGTCTCCAAGTGCTTCTTTAAGATTTGCAAGCCACTCATCAGTCTTTCTGGCATCCACTGTATCAAATACAGCAATCTTTTCGTCCATTATTATATATGAATTATAAGATACGCCTTCAGGGATTATATACTGGCTCTCAAAAAGATCAAGCTCTTTATCATCCACACCAATATATTTAATAGTGTCAGTAATATTAGTTACCATTTCCTGCCCTCCTTATATTTTCTAATTTTAAAACACGGTAAATAATTTACTATATTATTTTCATTATCGCAACAACTTTATTAAACTTTTTTTAACTTTATTTTCAACCTTATTTCAAACCATCCCGGAACTCGCTAAACCAGGTCTCAAAATGCTCGTCAGTAATATATTTATCCAGAAGTTTCCTTCTTTTCTGATCGATCTGCATCAGCTCGGCCACAGCTTTTCTGGTGGTCTCCGACTCCCCTTGAAGCTTTTCTCCCATATAATCCATAGAGGATTTATACTTACTGCATATAGGAGAAACCGTTATTTTATAATCCTCCACCATCTGAAGGCTGACTCTCATGGTTTCATCTTCCATATCTGTCATCAGGCTTTTATTATCCTCATGGAAGATATTATAGTTCATGTTATTGGCCAGATCCTTATGAACCGGGATTCCTCCGGCAAGGCAGGCAAATTCAAGATTCTGATCAACAGATGTAAGCCACTCCAGGAAAACTATGGAAGCAAATCTGCGAACCTCCTTTTTAGCAACTATGGCAACTCCTGTATTATCCACAGGGCATATTCCATCATAACCCTTGAATTGAGGATAAGGAAGTATCTCATAGCTCTTATCCATCATGGCGTTGGTGCTTGTGGCCACCCTGTCCCCAAGCTTCTCTGTATCTGAGGATCTGATGGTAGCTGATATTATCTTCTCATTCTGAATATCCACTATTCTCGTGGACTTCGCACTTCTATAGTAACCACTTACATAAGGATCATAATAATTATCCCAAAGCTTTCTTATGGTATCACCATCGGTTCTGATAACCGGCTCGCCTGCTTCCACAGAGATAATAGGCTGTCCCATCTGAAGGCTGCCCATCTGCATGTAATCAGCCACATCTTCTACACCCATGAGACTTTTTCCATTTGAATAGGTGTAATAATCCCTTCCAACATTGGGAATTGACTCCCAATAAAGCATCTCGGACTCTGAATGAGACGTCTCCTTAGCGAAGGCGCTGAAGTCTCTGGAATTAACCGCCAGCACCCATGTGTCCTTAACAATAGGAAACAGAATCCATTTCTTATCCTTCCCAATGCTTCCGGCGGTTATATATTCCTCAAATATTCCGGCTTTAGCATTAGGTGCTATAAGTTCATTGATATCTGCAAATTCAATTTTCTTATCATAAAGCATGTCTGAGGCAGCGCTGAGTCCCGCCATATCCACCTCGGAATCATCACTATAATGACCATACATATCAGCGTCGTCTTCAAAATGCTTTGCTTCTACGATTATTCCTCTGTCCGCCCCTTCAGTCTGATTGAATTTTTCAATCATGGTATCCAGAGCAGCTGTCCTCTTCTCCCCAAAGGCATGCCAGAGGTAAATAGTAATAGGTTTATTGGGATTAAGTCCATAGCTGGTGTTACTTTCTGAACATCCCGTTAATAGGGAAAATGTAAGGGCCAGGATCAACACTAATGAGAAGCCTCGTTTAAAGTAAATCCGGCTATTACATTTTACCGAAAATAATTCTTTCATATCTTCCTCTGTTAAAATTCTTTTTTCAGCAAATAAAATCCATAAGCGGGAACATTAATACCTGATGCATCCATTCGCTGGCCGGTGATCATGTCCTCATACTCGCCGTCATTCTCATTGACCCAGGCCACCCTGTCGTATTCAGTAAAGTTGAACACGGCTATAACCTTCTGGCCCTCGTAGTACCGACCCATTGCAAGGGTGCCCTCATCCCAGGTATCAAGAGTCCATTTATCAGCATAAAAATTAAATACACGTTCATTTTGTCTGAGGCTTTCTAGTTTACATAACTCATTAAACAATCTGCCCCTGATGCTGTTGGTCTTAGGGTCAGTTTTTATGTCAGCACAGTGGACCCATGGGATTCCGGCCTCCATCATAAGATATGCATACAGAAGAATTATCTTCCTTATGGCTGTTTCAATACTGCTGTCATCCAGAGAAGCGCTTACAGTCTTGAGACCACAGAGGCCCATAACACTTCCCTCCAGCTTGTCCTCCATAACGATTGGATCATCGTTCACTATCTCACCATAGGCGATACCCTCTGTAATCTTACCGGTAAAGAAATCATTTAAATACTTCCTGTGGGCAGCGGGATCAATCTCATCTTCTTTCAGAACGTCGTAGTCCAGCTTCCAGTCAATAGGATCAAAGGACCTGAGATAATTAACAAATATATTATCCTTAGAAACTGTATTGACCTTATCCAGGCGGCGCTTAATAAGCTTGCAGTTGCCCGTAGCCATGGTGTGCCAGATTGTATCTGAGGCATCCTTGTCGATCACAAGATGACATTCCGGTTTATCCTCAGTTCCAAAATAAGATACTATATCATCCAGACTTCCCTCAGCATCCCCCATGAGAAGAACTCCCGGACATACCACCTCGGTGATGATACGGAGCATTCTTATAATGGTATGAACCTGCTTCAGATTCCTGCAGTTAGTGCCGATTTCCTTCCATATATAGCTTATATCCTTAAGCTTGAACATATCTATTCCCTGATTAGCCAGGAACAAGAGATTATTCACCATCTCATTAAACACCTTGGGATTGGAATAATTCAGATCCCACTCATAGGGGTAAAATGTAGTCATTACAAAATGATCTATCTCAGGAATATATGTGAAGTTTCCCGGCGCAGTTGCGGGATAAACCTGCGGAACAGTTAAATCATAGCTGTTAGGTATATCGGGATTGTCATAAAAAAAGTACCGACTCATATATTCACCATCTCCATTTTGAGCCTTCTTGGCCCAAATATGACTGCTGGAGGTATGGTTCATAATAAAATCTGAGCAGATACATATATTTTTTCTGTGACAGGCCTGGGCAAGACTTTTGAGGTCCTCCATCTTTCCCAGATCACTTCTTATTTTTTTGTAATTCGAAACAGCCTTACCATTATCAGAAGCTGCTTTAGGCGAGTCTAAAAAAGGCATAAGATGAAGCATGTTGATATTCAGCTTCTGTACGAACCCCAGCTTCTTCTGAACACCGGAAAGATTGTCAGCAAAATCATCTGCATAAATCATAGTCCCCACCATATCCGGAGACTTATACCACTGCTTATCTTCTTCCCTTACCTTGTCCAGTTTCTTC